>CANSWW010000131.1 GCA_947650845.1 uncultured Lachnospiraceae bacterium | reverse complement strand
AGCTTTATTATGTCCATGTTGTTCTTTATTATTATCCTGCATCCGGAAGAAATTACTTTTTCTGATCCTCTTTTTCTATTGTCTGATTTAGATAAAAATGAGTGCCGCACCCCGATTGTCACTTTTTTTCCTGCGCAGCTTCAGGTCAATTTTTCTATGGGATGCAATCTCCGAAAGCATCCCTGCGGCAAAAGCGCTTTTCTCTTTGAGCGTGAGAGTTTTCATATCCGATCTGCTCTGTATTATAGGCTTCGCCGGTGTCAAAACGGGCCGGATCGCCTGACTTGAGCATCCGTTTGAAATACTATATTTATACCTAAAAGGTCAATAGACCTGTCAAAATATAGTTTGTAGTCGTTCCGTCTTTTTTGCCAGACCGTGGTAATACCGCATAAACCGGCATACTTCCTCATAAGTCTCCTGAATCTGATCTCGCCGTTTCTCTGCGTCCGGGATCTCCCTTGTCCCAAGAAACAGCTGTGCGTTGCAATACATTACCGCCATGGCGTCTCTCGGATCATTGCAGGCGCCCGGAAACTCCTTCAGGTGATCTTTCATATATTCGGTATTGTGTCTCACACATTTTTCCAGGCGCGCATATCCTTCCGTTTCTTTTCCGTTCAGCAGATCCCACACGCCAAACAAATAGTCATCCGCCCGCCAAGGGTCTGCCTTTCCTCCTGTACCCAGGTCCCACATGGGTCTGCCCGTTTTTGGATTCTTCGGGCCTGTCTCGGTGGCCTTCAGATAATCCCGGCGCTCCCTCGCGAAATATGTCTCCAGGCTGTCGATCTTCTGCCACTCCGGCAGCATACCATCTGCCAGGAATATCAGGATATCATCAAATTTTCTGTTGATGCGTTCCACCATGGCGGCGTCCACCGCTTCCAAGCCATACTGGATCACGCCCCAGTCTTTCTGCATCCTTTGGAAGCTCTCCCCCTGGCAGATGTGGCCTGGCAGACCTAAGATGCCGTACGGTACGGCATATATGGGGCAGAGATAACAGATGATCGCCTCGTATCCGCCGCCCCTGAAATAACCGACAAACCGGATGCGGATTACCAGGCCGTTCTTCTCCCTCACAAAGGTCTTAGGGCCTGCCTTTTTCATGCCGTATGCTTTCGCCACAGGCACAATCTTAGCCTGCAGGTTCTCTTTCAGGCGAAGCTTCAGTTCTTCCCCGCACTCTTTCCACTGCTGCGTTGTCCTTGCATTTTTATAGGGAAAATCCTTCGCCGGCTCCTGCCCGGCCGGTGTCCCCAGCAAGCCTTTCCAGTCAAAAGCGATGGGAGATGTGGGATGAGCCTCCAGATATGCCTCCCACCGCTGTCTGACAGGTACGATATCCTTATAATAGCCTTCCATGGCTTTCTGTCTTTCACGGTTTTCCTCTTCCCGCATTTTTTCCTCATAATAGCCGGAAACCTTCACCGGACGCCCCTGGGCATGAAAATAATACGCAACGCCGCTCTGTGTCTTTGCCATCCAGTAATAGCTGGCGCTCCACGAGGCAGGCATCATCCGTCCTCTGTCTCCCCGGTTGAGAGCTCCTTCCAGCTTAGGTCTGTTGCTATTCCACCATGCTTCCCATTCTTCCGGTTCCACTTCTCCCGCTGCCACACGTAAAAATATCTGCTTCATCTCATCCTGAAAGCTCATCCCTATTCCCCTTTGCATGATTCGCAATACTGCGGTCTGACAAATCTATCCCTGTCACATAAACGGACTCCAGAAAATCCTCAATGGAACTGCCATATTCTATCTCAAACCGGCTCCTTACCTGCCGGGCAGACATACTCATAGACATAGGTATCAAAACATATTTCATCCCTCTTTGCGAACAGTTCCCTTATCTGCATTGCCGTCTGATCGCAGTCATCCGCTTCAAAGGTAATGGTTTGATATATCCGAAAAAGCCGGCTGATCAGCGCTTCGGCAAACGGGACAAAGCAAGAATCCGCCCGACTCCCTGCATACGCAATTTCATTTTCCTCCACAAACGCAAAGTGAACAATCTTACCAGCCTTCTTCTGATAAAAGGCATGATCCGGGAGTCTTAAGGCAAATGCAGGACGCTCTGCCGTCAAAGGGCTGATTTCACGGTGGGTCTCCACATACCGGTCATACATCTGTTCACAGCACAAATCATACGCTCGTTCCCCCCGCTTCGCCTGCCAAAGCACCTCCTCCCGAGCCTTGCCGACGTAGTCCGCCCTGCCTGCTTCGATTTCATAGCATCTTCGCTTGCGCACAAACCCGCCCAAAGTAATAAAATCAATCAGCTGCCAATTCTCAGAATATGTCATAACCTGCAACGAGCATCGGAGCCGATTTGACAATTCCCGAAACAGCTTTGCACTCCTCTGCGTATCAAGGAAAACAGAGTCTATCTTCAAATACTGATTTTGCATATGAAACGGATTACGGTATAACTCAATCGTCCCGGCCATCGTCCCATCCGCCAGGACCCTCACCACATTTTCGCTTATATCAATTCCAAGCATACTATCCCCCACATATAAAATTCTGAGACCGTCATACTCAAAAACAGCAGTAGCAAAAAACACCACTGCTGTTTCGTCTCTCTTCATTTTGTCTCCGCCGCCGGACTCTATCCTCTTACGGCTGATCGCCAAGCGCTTCCTCTAAGATCGCCAGCGCCTCGGCCAGCTGGTTATCGGCCTCTCCCTCCTCCAGCTCCACGATCACGTCCGGCGTGATTCCGGTCCCATGGATGCAGGTTCCGCCCGGCGTGTAGTAATGCGCCGTCGTCAGCTTCATACCGGTTTTGCCGCCGCGCAGCGGGTAAATGCTCTGAACAATGCCCTTGCCAAAGGTCTGCGTCCCTACCAGCGTTCCCACACCGTGATCCTTGACCGCGCCGGAGAGCGCTTCCGAAGCGCTGGCCGAATTCTCGTTTACCAGTACTACCAGGGGCTTGCCGAACGAATTGCCGCCGGAATAATACGGAACCGAATGTCCCTTTACATCCTCAATCGTCAGCACCACGCCACGGGGCAGAAAGATATCGGCAATGTCTAACATCACATCCAGATCGCCGCCGGGGTTGTCCCGAAGGTCAAGGACCAGCCCCTCCATCCCCTGCGCTTCCATGTCCGCGATGGCCGCCTTGATCTGCTCGGCCGCCTTGCCCTCAAACTGGTCCAGTAAGACATAGCCGACACGGTCGGTCAGCATCCGGTATTCCACGTCCTCGCTTACCACCTGGCGGCGCTCCACATCGAACGTCATGTATTCTTCCGTTTCCTTGCGGTATACCTCTACATTGACCGTCGTTCCCTCGTCCCCCTTGATGCGCGCGATGACCGTATTCAAATCCTCTTCACTGACCATCAGCTCTTCCACACGGTACAGAATGTCGCCCTTCTGAATGCCTGCTTCCTTGGCGGGGCCGTCAAAGACGCGCAGGATCGTAACCTCCCGGTTCTCCGGATCCTGCTGCACCAGCACGCCGATTCCGTAGTACTCTCCGCTGTAGCTGTCCTGCAGCGCCGCAAATTCCTCTTCATTATAATAGTACGCATAGGGATCGCCCAAGCCATACAAAAAGCCCATATAGGCGCCGTCGGCCAGCTGCTGCTCCTCATAATCAAAAAGATATTCTTCGTCCACATATCCCTTGATTTCGGACAGACGATTCACAATCTGGTTCAACAGCTCATCGTTTCCGGTATAGTTGACAGCGCCGTCCTTCGTTCCGCCGGCCTTTACCGTCTCTTTCCCCGGCTCCCGGGCCGCGGTCGTCTCCTGCGGCGGTGTATTGCTACCGCTTAAATACTCGCGAATCCCGTGTACCCCGATCGTCGCCGCGGTCGCCATAAACACGACCAGCAGCGTGCTCAGAACCCCGGTCAGTACTCCTTTGCCAAAGCCGCTCTTCGGTTTTTCATAAGGCTCATAGCCATAATAATTGTCCATAATAGCCTCTCTCTATTGCTTTTCATCCTTCCGGATCGTATTTCCCGCACTGTCTACGGAACGGAAACATATCCCAACGGATCCACATACTGCCCATTGACACGCACGCCAAAATGCAGATGCGGCGCGGTCGAAACCCCGGTCGAGCCCACCAGGCCGATCGTATCTCCCTGCGCGACCTTAGCGCCCTCCGATACCAACAGCTTTGAACAGTGCATGTACACGGTATAAAGACCGTCCCCATGGCTAATCATGATATAATTGCCTGCCGAATAATTGTATTCGGAAATCACAACCGTACCGGAAGCAGCCGCATGGATGTCCGTTCCGCTTTTGGCCCCGATATCGATGCCCCGGTGAAAATCCGAAGCGCCGGCAATCGGCGGCTTGCGCGGGCCGAATTTTGAGGTGATCCGCGTACTGCTGATCGGCCATATAAAGCTCTCCTTCGGCACCTCTTCCGATCCGCCTCCTGCCCCGGAGCCGCCGGACTCCGAGCTGCCGTTCGTTTCCGAGCCGCCGCTCGTCTCGGAACCGCCGTTTGCCTCTGAGCCGCCGCTCGTTTCCGAACTACCGCTCGTCTCCGAGCCGCCGTTCGTCTCTGCGCTGCCGCCCGTCTCCGAACCCCCGCCGCTTTCCTCAGCCGCGATACTGGCCGCAATGCTTTCCTGTCTGCGCTCCTCTTCTTCTTTCCGCCGGCGTTCTTCCTCTTCCGCTTCCTTTCTCCGGCGCTCCTCCTCTTCCTTTTTCCGGCGCGCCTCTTCTTCCTCCTGGCGGCGGATCTTCTCCTCGATCTGCTTGATCCGATCCTCCTGCTCCTTGATCGCCCTGGTATAGTTTTCGATCTCCTCGTTTGCCTCGTTGATCTCCGCCGTGTATTCTCCCAGCTCCGTATTCTTTACGCCCATCAGCGTTTCAAGATCGGTCTTGCTCTCTTCGTTCATCTCCTTCAGCTGCGCCAGCTCGGCATACTCTTTTTCCAATACCGCCTGCTCTTCCTCCAGCCGGATTTCCGCATCGTGAATCGTCCGGCAGGTCTCCTGATACAGGGCCAGCTGTTCCCGGTCGTATTCCATCATGCCGGTAATATATTCCGTGCGGTTTAACAGCTCCGACAGGCTGCGGGCCTCAAACAAAAGCTCTATGTATTCGGAGTCGCCGGCCTCGTACATATACTGGATCCGCAGTTTCATGGCCTCATACTGCCGGCGTTCCGTTTCCTGGGCCGCTTCCAGATCCGCCTGCGTCTGTTCGACCGCCGCCTGCGTCTGTTCGATCGCCGCCTGCTTTTCGTCCATCGCCGTGGACAGCCGGCTGATTATCTCCTGTACTTCCGTCAGGTTTTCATCCAGCTCCCGGATATATGCCTCCAGATCATTTTTGTCGTTTTTAAGATTTTCCAGACGCTGCTGCGCGGAACGGCGCTGGGACCTTATAGACGAAATTTCGTCCTCCGCCTCAGATAAATCCGCTTTATTGGAGGAGCCTTCGCCGGACTCGCCCTCCTTACCGTCCTTTTTATTGCTTGTCTGTAGCTGCGAGGCCGCCGCTTCTTTCGCAAGCAAACCGCTGCCGGCGGCCGCCGACATCCCTTCCGATACAAAAACCACTGCCGCCAGCAATCCGCACAGCCAAAAAATTCTTTTTTTCTTCATTCCTTATCACACCTTCAAATGCTTCCGAACCGCTCCTATGCTGCCAAATAATCCGATCCCCACGCCCAATACGGCCGCCACGGGAATCAATGTTCTCATAATCTCCTCCAACGGCAGGAAAGACAATAGCCGTGCCAGAATCGCCAGCTTTCCCTGCAGGTAAACAATCGCTCTTTCATAAATGCCCCATACCATCCCCAGCGGCACGGCCGCGCCAATCAGCCCGATCAGCAACCCCTCCACCAGGAAGGGCGCACGGATAAAGCTCTTGGTCGCTCCTACCAGACGCATAATGCGGATCTCGTCCCGGCGGGCTGCGATCGCCATGGAAATCGTATTGTTAATCAAAAATACCGACACGCATAAAAGGATCGCGATCAGGGCAATCGAAACGTAACCGATCGCGTTATTCATATCCACAAGACCGCCGGCCGTCACGCTAGAGGCGTTGACCCGCCGCACGCCGGGTATCGCCTCCAGCCAGTCTACAAATACGCCCTGCTGCTCGATATCCTTCAGAAAAATCTCATAGCTCGGCATCGTTGCCAGCGGATTATCCTGCACAAACCCCTCCGCCAGCTCCTCCGCGCCCTTCAGATAATCCTTCTGGAACTCCGCCCAGGCTTCCTCGGCCGAGGTAAAATGCATCTCCCGGATATCGTTGTTCTTCGCAATCTCTGCGCCGATCGCCCGGACCTCCTCCTCGCTGAGCTCTTTGTCAAAAAACACCGTAATTCCTACGGTTTCCTCCACCCGCTCCACCGTATGGCGCAGGTTCACAACCACACAGAAAAATATGGAAAAAAGGAATATGCAGGCCGTAATCGTACCGACCGAAGCCAGCGTAGGCAGGAAATGCCTCTTTATATTCTTCAATCCCTGCCCAATGCAGTATACGATCGTATTCACTCTCATTCGTCGTCTCCACCCTTATGCCTGTCGTCTATCATATCACCGCGGTTCATCACAATGACCCGCCGGTTCATTTTATCTACAATTTCCTGGCTGTGCGTCACCACCACGACCGTGGTGCCCTCCGCGTTGATCTCCTCCAGCAGCCGCATGACCTCCCAGGCATTATGCGCGTCCAGATTGCCGGTCGGCTCGTCACACAAGAGGATATCCGGCTTATTCACCAGCGCGCGGGCAATCGCCACCCGCTGCTGCTCGCCGCCGGAAAGCTCGCCCGGAAACGCCTTGTACTTGGCCGACAAGCCCACGCGGGTCAGAATCTGCGGCACCTCCTTGCGGATCTGCCGCGTCGGCGTCACAACCACCCGCTGCGCGAAGGCCACATTGTCATAGACATTCAAATCCTTGAGCAGCTTAAAATCCTGGAATACCACGCCCAGCTTGCGGCGGTAATGAGGGATTTTGCGCCGCTTCATATGCGTGATGTCTACTCCGTCTACCAGAATCGTCCCGCTGCTTGGTTCGATCTCCCGCAAAAGCAGCCGGATCAGGGTGGATTTGCCCGATCCGCTGTCGCCCATCACAAAGACAAATTCTCCCTTATCAATATGAAGGTTCAGGCTGCGCACCGCTTTCACGTTTTTTCCGTAGGTCTTACTCACATTCTCAAAATCGATCATGTTGCTCCTCAGTGGTCCATTTTCTCAACATAGTTCATGTATTTTACCACCATCAAGGCGATCTTGAAGGTAATCGCATCGTCAAAGGTACGAAGATCCAGGCCCGTGCTCTTTTGCAGCTTGTCCAGGCGGTACACAAGCGTATTGCGATGAATATACAGCTGGCGCGAGGTTTCCGATACGTTCAGATTGTTTTCAAAGAACTTATTGATCGTCGTCAATGTCTCGTCGTCAAACTCATCGGGCGATTTGCCGTTGAAAATCTCACGGATAAACATCCGGCACAGATGCAGCGGCAGCTGGTAGATCAGACGGCCGATCCCTAAGTTGCTGTACGCCACCACGTGCTGGTCGCTGTAGAAAATCTTGCCCACGTCGAGCGCCATCTTGGCTTCTTTATAGGAGCGCGACACGTCGCGGATTTCGTTGATGATGGTGCCAAAGGCTATGTGGACGCGCGCCATGGCCTCGGTATTGAGCATGTCGAGGATGGTCTTGGCAATGCGCGTCATGTCGTCGTAGTCCTCGTTGTCCTTCACCTCTTTTACAAGAATGATGTTGCGCTCGTCCACCGCCGTGATGAAGTCGCGGCCCTTGCCGATAAACAGGCTCTTGATGATCTCCATCGAAGCCGAATCGTTCTCCTGCGTCGTCTCAATCACAAATACGACTCGGCGCAGATTCGTCTCGATGTGCAGCTTCTTGGCCCGGTTATAGATATCCACCAGAAGCAGATTGTCAAGCAGCAGATTCTTGATAAAATTATCCTTGT
>CANSWW010000130.1 GCA_947650845.1 uncultured Lachnospiraceae bacterium | reverse complement strand
CCTGTCTGACGAAATCCGAAAGGAGTGGGCAGCAAAGATACCTCTACGCCGCGGTCTACACGCAGGTGTCGGATATTGAGGACGAGATGAACGGGCTTTTGACCTATGATCGCCGTGTGAATAAGCTTTTGCAGGATGAAACGCCGCCGGACGCATGTGTGATTAGATAATATATTAGTTATATATTGATATTTTACGTGAAATGGGATAAAATATTAGCTATGGACCTGTTTAATTTTGAGAGAAAAACTCCCGTTGAAATCAGCCGGCTTCTGGCCGGACGCATCCGGGCGGTCCGCCGCCGCCGCCGGATCTCCCAGACGCGTCTGAGCGAAACCTCCGGCGTGAGCCTGGGCTCTTTAAAACGCTTTGAGCAGACCGGAGAGGTCTCCCTTTTGTCCCTGATTAAGATAGCCATTGCCCTGGAGATCGACGACGAATTGCTTCATTTATTTGAAGAGGTAAAACCCCTTTCCATAGAGGAGATACTTTATGAGCAGGATCAAACGCCTTGATGTGCTGTATCACGATAGAAAAGTCGGGACGCTGGCCGTTTACAAGGAATATCGGACGGCCTTTGAATATGACAAGGACTGGCTGCACGACGGCTTTTCCATCAGCCCCTTTTCCCTGCCCTTGCGTTCCGAAGTATTTATTCCACGTATTCAGCCCTTCGAAGGTCTCTTTGGCGTTTTTGCCGACAGCCTGCCCGACGGCTGGGGGCAATTGCTGGTGGACCGGCTGCTGCGCCGCCACCGGATCGATCCCGCCCGGATAGGCAGCCTGGACCGTCTGGCGATCGTCGGAAGCTCCGGGATGGGCGCTTTGACCTATCATCCGGCCGCTTTTTTGCCGGATGACGCTCCCGCGGCCAACCTGGACGACCTTGCCACGGAATGCCGCCGCCTTTTGCAAACCGAGGACTCCTCCCGACTGGATGAGCTCTTTCGTCTGGGCGGCTCTTCCGGCGGTGCGCGCCCCAAAATCCTCATACAAATAAACGGAGAGGATTGGATTATTAAGTTTCCTTCCTCCTACGATTCCCCCGATATCGGCTGTCAGGAATATGCGTATTCGCTTTGCGCCAGGGAATGCGGCATCGAAACAGAGGAAACCCGCTTGTTCCCGTCCGCTCTTTGCGGCGGCTATTTTGGTACGCGCCGTTTTGACCGTCACGCAAACGGCGGCGAGACCGAGCGTCTCCATATGCTGTCCGCCGGCGCCCTTCTGGAAACCTCTCACCGCATTCCCACCCTGGACTACGATACCCTGATGCGGCTCACGCTGGCTTTGACAAAAGATTCGGCCGAGCTTGTGAAACTGTACCGTCTGATGTGCTTCAATGTATTTGCCCACAACCGCGACGATCACTCCAAGAACTTTTCCTATCTATATCTGGAGACGGAGAAGAGATGGCGTCTGTCGCCGGCCTACGACTTGACCTACAGCCACTCGCTAAACGGCGAGCATGCTACCACCGTACACGGAAACGGCGGCGATCCCGGCCTGGACGATCTTCTGGCGGTCGCAAAGGAAGCCGGCATCTCCGCCGGATCCGCGCGCCGGATTGCCGCCCAGGTCCAAGAATGCGTCTCGGCACGGTTAAAAGAATACCTGGAACACCCGTGATTCCTACAGCGCCGCCTCCCGGTCGGCCTTTGCTGCGTACTCCTGATAATACCTGGCCTGCGCCTCCCACAGCCCGGCGTACACGCCCTGTCTGGCCAGAAGCCTTTCATGGCTGCCGCGCTCCACAATCGTTCCCTGGTCAAACACCAGGATATCGCCGCAGAAGCGGCAGCTGCTCATCCGATGGGAAATATAAATGCTCGTCTTATTCTCCACCATTTGGTCAAAGCCCGCATACACCTGGGCCTCGCTGATCGGGTCCAGCGCCGCCGTCGGCTCGTCCAGAATCACCACCGGCGCGTCCTTATACAGGGCGCGGGCCAACGCCAGCTTCTGCGCCTCGCCGCCGCTCAGATCGACTCCGTCCTCCCGGTCATGATACAGAAACGTATCAAGCCCTTTGGGCATACGGTGCACCGCCTCCGCGGCTCCGGCCTGCGTAAGCGCGGTCCACATCCGTTCTTCCTCATAGGGGCTCCTCTGTCTTTCGGGAACCGAATCCCTTTTGCGCCCGGCCAAAACCGTCTCTTTGCGCCAGTCCGATAAGCTCCCCTGCCCGGCCGCCAGATTCTCCCCTACCGGAAACGCAAACAGCTTAAAATCCTGGAACACGACGCCAAAGAGGCTGCGGTATTCCTCCGCATCGTACTTGCGGATATCAATACCGTTGAGCGTGATCCGCCCCTCCGTCGGCTCATACAGACGGCATAGCAGCTTGATAAAGGTCGTCTTGCCGGCGCCGTTTCGCCCGACCACCGCCATCTTTCCCTTCATATTGAGTCGGCAGGAGACATGGTCCAGCACCTTCGCACCGCCGGGATAGCAAAAGCTCACATCCTCAAAGCACAGCTCGTACTCTCCGTCCAGTCGTTTTTCCACGGGCAGCGTCCCCGTGCCACAGGTTTCCTCCATATCCAGAAATTCTAAAAATTCCTCCATGTACACCAGCTGGACACGAAGATCCAGGTTGCTCTGCGCCAGCTCTTCAAAGGCGGACGCGAACTGGCCCAGCGCCCCGCTGTAGCGTGTAAACGCGCCGATCGTAACCGCCTTTGTCAGCACCTTCATGACCACCAGCAGGCACGAAAGCACAAGAAACGCATTTGTAACCACACTGGCGCAAAGCGACCATCTTACTTCCGTTTGCAGCATACAGGCAAAAAAATCATGCAGCTTGCCGTGCTCCCGGCCGATATTTTGCTTCAGCATCTCCTCCATCGAAAACATGCGGATAATTTTACTGTTCCGGTCATCAACCACCGTTTTGATCAGATAGCGAAGCGCGTTTTCCTGCTGCGAATGGCCCAGGATGATTTCCTCCTGACGGCAGCTGAAATAACGGATCGTAGCCATCAGAGCCGCCATCAGCCCGGCGAAGGCGACCGCGAAAAGGAGCAGCGACAGCGCCGGAGACGCCAGCCGGTCCCAAAGGGAATCGGCCCGCGGCGGCCGCTGCAGGCAAAGCGACAGTACCATTGACGCCGAAATCACCATGACCGCCAGGCTCTTGCCGATTCTGCATCCCTCCATCACCAGGCGCTCCGGCCCGCCATGTATCCCCATCGTGCCCTGCAGATAGGACAGCTTGTGCAGGATTTCCGTCCTTTGCGCCGTTTCATAGTCCAGCGCAAGAAGCTTCTCCCGCATCATGGCCTCGGGACGGAGCACACACCTTTTTCGGGCCAGGTACATCTGCTTCTGCACGATCTGTCCGGCCGCGCCGGCGAGCAGGTTGACAAAGAGTAAAGCGCCGGCCAAAAAAAGCGCCGGCCGGAACGACTTTTCCAGCAATGCGTCAATCAATGCCGCCGACATATACAGCGAGAAAAAGGAACGGAAAATACTCAGCGCGCTTTCCAACAATGCCAACGGGATAAACGTATCGTCCATCGTTCGCACCAGCCCCAAAAGCCGCCGAACCAGACGGATTTTGTCCATAAACCGCTTCTCTTTACGCATAGCATTCTTCCTCCCTCTGTTTTTGCCGGTAATACCGCGCCTGGGTATGGAACAGGCGGGCGTAGCTTCCTTCGCGGGCCAAAAGCGACTCGTGGCTCCCCTCCTCGCAAATCCGGCCGTTTTCCATATACAGGATGCGGTCGCAGAACTGCGTCGAGCTCAGTCGGTGCGAGATAAAAATGCTGGTCTTATCCTGCGTCATACTATAGTATTTTTCATACATTTCGCTTTCGGCCAGCGGATCGAGGGCGGCCGTCGGCTCGTCCAGGACAATGACCGGCGCGTCCTTGTACAGGGCGCGCGCCAGCATCAGCTTTTGCAGCTCGCCGCCGGACAAGGAAACGCCCTCGCTGTCCAGATCCTGATTCATGGAAGTGCGCACGCCCCGCGAAAGACTCCGTACCCGCTCCCACAACCCGGCGTTTTTGAGGCAGCTCTGCAGGCGCTCCTGCTCGGTTTCTTCCCACACTGCGCCGGAAACGTTGTCGCTCAGCGCGAAGGAAAAGGCGAATACCTCCTGAAAGACCACGGAAAACTCCTTCTGATACGCTTCCCGGGAAAGGGATGAGATATCCTGCCCGTCCAGATATATTTTGCCGCTCTGCGGGCGGTAAATGCCGCACAGCAGCTTGATTAACGTCGTCTTGCCGGCGCCGTTTTGCCCGACCAGGGCCAGCTTTTCCCCCGGACGAATCGTCAGATTCAGATCCTGAACCGCCGCCTCCTTCTGTCCGTCATACGAAAACGATACGTGCTCCAGACGGATTTCATGCGGGCAGCCGGCCCGCTCCGGTGCAGGCCGGTCCTCCGGCTCCCTCGCGGTCAGCCTGATAAAATCCCGGTAGTGGTTGATCGACTCATTATTGCGAAATATCTCCTGCAGCGCCTCGGCCAGCCCCGCGCTCCAGACGCCAAAGCCGGCGACCGCGCCCGTGTATAGCAGAAAACCGCTGACCGTCACCCGTCCCGCGAGCAGCTCGCCGATCAGCAGGCCGTACACCAGCGCGTCCCGCAAAAAAGCCACGAACTGATCCGCAATCCCCACCTTCATATAGCAGCTCCGTTCCGCATCGGCAAGCGACAGCGCGCGGGCTTCCGCTTTGTCGTACGCGCCCGCAATCTGTCTCTTCATCTGATACAGCCGGATGTCCTTACCATAGCTCTCGGACAAAAGGGTATTATTCAGATAATAGAGATCGCGCCGGTTGCGGCCGTCCTTCTCCACATATTCGCTTCCCTTTTGGCGGGCCCGGTACCGGCAGGCCAGAGAAACCCCCGTGAGGCACAAAAGGAAAAGCAACAGCCGCGTATCCAGACCGCCCGCGATCCCTATATAGAGACAGAGCCCGCCCAGATTGACCACCGCCTCCCGAATCGCCAGCAAATATTTCTCGATCCCATAATCGTTGCCCTGGTACAGGGTGCTCTGCGCCGCAAAAACCTTTTTGCGCCCCTTGGCGCTCTCCATAAACTGGCTGTCCGCCTCCAGGCAATGCACAAAAAACTCCTTTCCGCAGTCCACGCGAAGCATCATCGCCTGCTCCTTCGATTTATTAGAAAGGTACGACGACAGCACCGACAACCCCCGCAGCAGCGCCACATACCCGCCGGCCAGGCAAAGCGTTCGGCCGATCGGCCGGCCGCCGGTTAACAGGGCCACGACCACGCTCGGCAGCGCCATCGTGCAGAAGGGCTGCAGGATTCCGATGAGACAGCTCGCCGCGTGAACCGCGATCGCCCCCCGTCCTTCCAGCCGTCCAAGCACGGCCAGGACGTAACGGTAGTTATTTCCAATCGAATATTTTTGCATCATATCTGGCTCTTTCTTTTTTTCAGCTTTGCTCACTGCCGCTTTCCCTCCTGCCGACGTAAATAAGAATTCCAACACTACTAAGACAGAATAAAACAGGAATTCCGCTTTGAGGGAATTCCTGCACCAAACGCTGTTTTTTTCTCACGAAATGCAGCGACCGTCACCCGCGTGCAAGCGGCAGCGTCACCTCCGCCGCAAACACCCCCGGCTCGTTGGCGAGATTCAAAAATCCGTCGTACTTATCCACGGCGGCCTTCACCCGCCGCATCCCGTATCCATGGTTGCCTCGTTTATTGGTAATATAGCTGCGCTCCCCTTCGCTTAAGTCCTCGCGGGAGGAATTCTGAATCGAAAGATAAAACTGGGAGCCGAGCACCGCGAGATAGACGCGCAGGAACCGCTCTTTGGGCAAAATCGCTTCGCAGGCCTCCAGCGCATTGTCCAGAAGGTTCCCGAGGATGACGCACAAATCCACGTCCTCGACCGCAAGCGTCTCCGGCGCCTGCGCCTTGCAGTTGACCGCGACCTGCTTCTCCGCCGCCAGTGTAAGCTTGCTGTTTAAGATCGCGTCGATCATCGGATTGCCCGATTTCACGTAGGTATCCACCCGGTCCAGATCCTGCTCCAGCCGGTTCAAATAGTCGTTGACCTCTTCTATGCTTCCGGCCGCCAGATAGGCCTTGAGCACCTGGATATGGTTATGGTAGTCATGCCGCCAGCCGCGCATATTCATATAAATCGCTTTGATCTCTGCATATTGATGCTCCAGCACCTCTTTTTGAAACCGCTCCGTGCGAAATTCGAATCCCTTTTTATAGGCAAAAAGCGTGCTTTCCATCAGGAACAGAAGGAGAAACTGCAGCGCCGTTATCAGTAAAGCAAGCCCTTGTTGCGTCTGCACACCGGCTGATACGTGCCCGGAAAAAAGGAGCTGCCACAGAAGCGCCGACAGCAATAGATAGGCCATGCCAACCGACGCAGCGCTTCGCAGACTCAGATACCCTCTCTGTGCGGCGGACAGCGCAAAGAAACCGAACAGGAGCGGTCCGTTTACCAGAAAAAGCATCCGTCCGCCCGGCCAGGCAGCCCGCTCCTCCAGCAGGGCCAGCAGGCAGATCCCTACCCCCGGCGCCAGCACCGGGAGCATCCGATGGCGAAACGCCGCCCGATCAAAGAAGCAATCGTACAAAAGAAACAAAAGCGTGACCGCCGCAAATCCTAACCAGCCGACCAAACGGCCCGAAACGGCAGCTCCCGCCAGGGCTGCTCCCAACAGCAAACAAGCAAGCAGCAACGTGACCGCCCGGCGGCCCGCGCCCGGTGTCATCTCTCCCGTACGCTCTATATAAAACCAATAAAGGATCAGCCAAAGATAGTAAAAAAAGCCGCGTATCATAGGCCTTCCTCCCGCTCTTCTGCGGACAGCCGGCGACGGCAGCTCGTAAGAAAAGCCTGGTTCAGCGTCTCCCAGCGGCCGCGCGCAATCGGCAGGACCGCGCCGTCCGCCATCACCACCTCCCGGCGCGTTATCTTTTCGATTTGCTCCAGATTGACCAGATAAGAACGGTGGATTTTGAAAAAGGCCACCTGCCGGGAAGCCAGCTCCTGCTCCAGCTTATGTAAGCCGGTTTTGCTGCGCAGCGGCTCTTCCTGCTCCCTCCGATGAAGAATCGTATCGTGTCCCATGCTTTCCAGCCAGCACAGACGGCGTATCGGTATTTTCACCACTTCTCCGGCGCACTCCACCAGCAAAATCGGCTCCTGCCGTCCCAGCCGCCTCACCGCTTTGTCAAGCGAGGAAAACAGTCGCTCTTTTTTCACCGGCTTCAAGAGATAGGACACCGCGTCCACGTCATACCCCTCCGGCGCGTAATCGGCCGCCCCGGTCACAAAAAGAATCTGCACGGGATCGCCCTGCGCCCGCAGACGTTTTGCCAGCTCCATGCCGTTCATGCCCGGCATTTCGATATCCAGCAAAAGCAGATCGGCCTCCTTTTTCTCCTCCCAGTCAAACAAAAAGCGGGCCGCGTTTTCAAAACAGCGAATCTCGGCCCCGCTGTCCCATTCCCTTACATAGTCCCGCAGCAGGCGCAGCTGGGCCGGCTCGTCCTCGCATATCATAATATGAAGCATCGCGTGTTCTCCTGATTTGTTTTGGCGGACGGCTTGTCCGGATTTAAGTCTATCACAAAATGAGGGGGCAAACAAGCCATAGACTTATTTCAAATGAAAACCTCCAAGAACCATGTTTTAGAGGGTAAATTCGAAAAAAAGCAGCAAAATCGATTGACAAAGCCACCAAGTGGAAATAGTATGTATATATATGTTAGAAGAGGTGCCACAAATGTTATTAGAATTTAAATGCTCCAATCACAGGTCCATTAAGGAAACAGTAAACTTTTCTATGATCGCAGGAAGTGACACTACCTCGGAAGAACTCTTAAAAGAGTTCGGTAATTTCAGAGTCTTACGCTCGGCCATTATATATGGCGCAAACGGATCCGGGAAAAGTAATTTTATCGGCGCTTTGGCCTTTATGTGTGATCTAGTCAACGATAGT
>CANSWW010000129.1 GCA_947650845.1 uncultured Lachnospiraceae bacterium | reverse complement strand
ATCTAGGGTTCTGCCCTCCGGGGGCCAAATTTGACACCTGTTTCGCAATTGCCTATTTTACCTTTCGGGAATATTTGTCGTACGTCTGCTGTGCCTATGGAAAGGAGGAGCCGGACATAGCGGAGCTGGTGCAGGGATTTCATTTTGAAGAATTTACGGATGTGTTACTAAAGGATCTCTCGACCGGCAACCGCAAAAAGGCGTTCTTGATTACGGCCTTTGCCTTAAAGCCGCGGCTGCTTCTGCTGGACGAGCCGGTAAACGGGCTGGATTTCCAGAGCACCGAATATCTATACCGGCGGATGGCCGGCTATAAGGAGTTTGGAACGCTCCTGTTTTCTTCTCATATTTTAGAAAGTATCACGTTGACCTCGGATCGGGTATTCGTTTTGGAAAACGGACAGATTCGGCAGACATTCGCGGGCGGGCAATTCGAGGCCGCGGACATTCGGGAGGCGCTGCACAATGAAACAGATGTGTAAGGCTTTTGCCAAAAAACTCTTTGGGGTGAACTACGAGGGGCTGAAGAAATCCCTCGCAATCGAGCTAATCGTATTTTGGGGCTTGCATATCGCGGATTGGCGGCTTTTCATAGCGCCATCGGTCCTCTACCTGATGATAAGCACCTTTACGGCCGGCGTGATGTGGCAGGCGCTCTCTTCACAGGACCATGCCGCCGCTTTGCGAAACTTGTTTATGATTCCCTTTGACAGTCGGAAATTTGTCGCTTCGTATGTGGGAATGCTGGGAGTTCATACGATTGTTACCAAGACAGCGGTTCTGATGGCGGTCGTGCTGGCCGTATCGCATGCGACGGCGGCGGAGCTTTTCGGAAGCGTGTTCTGCGCGATCCATGCTGCCCTTGTGGCGGCTGCCGCTTATTCCCTGAAGCAATATTGGTACGTGGGGGCCCTTTGGACGGCTGCCGTGCCGGCTGTTCTCTTATCAGGCGGACGGTGGCCGTGGCTTTTGCTGTCGCTGCCGATTAGCGGCATGCTGGCGGCCATGCTTTTGTGGCGGGCGGACGGATATTCCTTTTATCGGTGGGAGGGAGAGACACACCGCGCGGTAAAAGGACATACAGGCCATTCGGTGTGGAGATATTTTGTGCGGTATTTGATGTACCACAAGAATTATTGTGTGAATACGGTCGTTATGTGGGGCGTGGCCTGTATACTGCCGCTTTTTCTCAGACAGATGGGCGGTCTGCCGGCGGTCCCCATCGGCTTTGCCCTCCTGTCTTTGAATACGCCGGTCTGCATCCTGCTTTCCTGCGATCCGGCCTTGGAGCGGGCCGTCCGTTTGCTGCCCGGCCAGGGGAAAGCGTTTTGTGTCCCTTACTGCCTGTTTGTTTTTGCGTGCAATATGGTTGCCGACGGGATTTTTCTCTGCGGCCTGTATCTATGGGAGGGCGGCGTGTCCATTGCGACGGTGGCGGAAGCGGCCTTCTTCGCTTTGCAAAGCGCGATTGGCTCCGCCTGGCTGGAATGGTTTTATCCGATCCGGGGCTGGAAGATTGAGAGCGACCTCTGGCATCATCCGCGCAAATATGCGGTTCCGGCAGTCATGCTTTTGCTGGCGGGCGCAGTAGGGGCGTGGCCGGCGCTGTTGCCGGTGCTGATCGTATGCCTGGCGGCGGAAGTGGGAATCGTGTTCTTTGGATTGAAAGACTCTGGCCGATATGTTATGATGTGAACATGGGAAACCAGAGCGCATAAAGGCGGCCTGCCCTCCGGCTACGGAGGGGCTAACCCTCCGGACGAAAAACACCCATCGGGTGCACGGCCATGAATCGAGCTTCAAGGGAAAGAAATAGCCGCCACTACCGGAAATAGTGACGGCTGACCTCAATTTAGAGGTATTGGCTTTACATTGTCGAGGGTAGGCCGTGTGTCTCTGGCTTTCCCTTTTCTATTCCTACTATAGCATATCCGGCAGCAGAATTCAAGCGCCAAACACAAATTATCCGGGGCTTTCCGAATCATCAAGCCTGTGCTATGATAGACAGGAAAGGAAGGGCACTTTCATGGACAATCGTAATCTGAGACAGCTTTTCAGTACAAGCTCCCCTTATAATATAGAAGAAAACGATGCGCGTTTCCTGGCAGCCATGCAGGAAACGGTAAAACAGGTATGGAACAGTTCGCCGGAGTATCGGGCGTTGGCCGCCACATTTTCTTTTACCCCGCAGGCGCTTCGCACAATCAAGGACTTAGAGCGAATCCCGCCGATCCCGACGCTTTATTTTAAGCGCAACGACTTCACGCTAAAGCACGGAATCGGAGTGGAAGTCACCTCCTCGGGAACCAGCGGACAGTTCAGCCATATCCGTTATACGGCCGCAGAACTCTTAATGCTCGCACGGATGGCGGTTACCCTGGGGCGGTTTCACGGACTGTTTTCCGGAAGGCCGGTTCACTATGTAATCCTTGGATATCAGCCCAGCCGCCACAACCAGATGGTAATCTCCAAGACTGCGTATCTCTCGACCTGGTACGCGCCGGCGCTGAGTCGGACCTATGCGCTTGTACGGCGGGAGGGAGAATACCGCCTGGAAGCGGCGGCTCTGGTGCGGCGTCTGCTTCGCTGCAGTCAGGGGCGGCAGCCGGTGCGGGTCGTCGGCTTTCCGTCGTATGCCAGCTTCCTTTTAAAGTGGATGAAGAAAAAGGGCAAGCGCTGCCGCCTGCCGGCAGGCTCCTGTGCCCTGCTAGGCGGCGGCTGGAAGCAGTTTGCGGGCCTCGAAATATCGAAAGAAGAGCTGAAGGAGCTGTTTTGGGACGTCCTGGGGATTCCGGCCGGCGGGATCCATGAGTTTTTTGGCGCGGCGGAGCATCCGGTTCTATACTGTACCTGTGGCAACGGGCATTTTCATATCCCGGCCTATGGCAGAGTACTGATTCGTGATACGGCAACGCTTAAGCCGCTGCCGCCGGGGGAAACGGGCCTTGTCAACCTGCTGACGCCGATGACGGCCAGCCTGCCGTTAATGAGTGTGATGACCGACGATTTAGGCGTGGTGCGACCGGGCGAGACCTGCGGCTGCGGGATTCGCGCGCCCTACCTGGAAATCCTGGGCCGCGTCGGGGCGGCCGGGCTAAAGACCTGCTCGGCGGGGGCGCAGGAATACTGGAATCGCTAATGAGAAGAGAGGGAGAGGACGATGCTGTTAATCCAAGGTGAAATTCAGGAAAACCGACAGACCGAAAACGCCCTGCGAAAGCTGCGGCGGCAGATTCCGCGAACGCTGGCGGCCGAACCGCTAACGATGGAAGCAGTAGCGAACGCGGCGGACCGGCTGGCACGGGACGTGCTGGAAGGCCATTTGACGCCGGTCGCCCCCGGCTATGATGTAATGCGGATTGCGCGTATGTTTCTGCGGGAAAACCTGGAAAAAAGATATCGGCTGGAGCTGTCGCACCTGCCGCGGGAAAACGGACAGGGAGCGCGTTTTTTGCGGCAGCCCCTGGGCGTCCTTCTGCACATTGCGGCCGGCAATATGGATGTGCTGCCGGCCTACAGTGTGCTGGAGGGCTTGCTGGCGGGCAACATTAACCTCTTAAAGCTGCCCTCCCTGGACGGCGGTCTGTCCCTTTCGCTGTTAAAGCGGCTAATCGGATATGAAGAGAAGCTGAAGGACTATATCTATGTGTTTGATACTCCGTCCGCAGACACGCAAAAAATGCGGCAGCTGATGGGGCTGGCGCATGGCATTGCCGTCTGGGGGTCGGACGCAGCCGTGCAGGCGGTCCGCATGACGGCGCCGGCGAATACAAAGCTCATTGAATGGGGGCATAAGCTGAGCTTTGCCTACCTGCGCGACCCGGAAGCGCCGGAAAAAGAGCAAAGAGAGCTGGCGCGCCATATTTTAACGACACGCCAGCTGTTGTGCAGTTCCTGCCAGGTGATTTTTTTGAATACCGATGATTTTGAAACAGTAAAGACGTTTGGCCGGCGTTTTGCGCAGCTTTTGCGGGAGCAGGAAGAGCAGTACCCTGTCCCGAAGCCCGTCGAAGGCAAGCTGACAATCGAGCGCCTGACCAGGCAGATGGAGGGATTTTATAAAGAAAACCCCTGTTACCGCAATCGACAAAGCAGCGTGATCTGTTGTGCGGACAGCCGGCTGGAGCTTTCGCCCCAGTTTGGGAATGTGTATGTAAAATCGCTGCCGGAAAAACAATTGATTGCCGCGCTGTGGCCGCAGAAAGGATATTTGCAGACAGCAGGAATTTATCCAAAAGAAGAAGGATTGATCCGTCGCCTGGCGGCTGCCGGAGTGACGCGCATCTGCGGCATTGAGGAGATGTCCGAGGTGAGCCTGCCGGACAGCCACGACGGGCGGCTGCCTTTGATGGAGTACAGCCGCCTGGTGTCCTGCCGGTAGGCGGAGGGAAGCGGATCAGGAGGAAGCCGTCCAGAGGCTTTCCCCCTGAGAAGCAATGACCTCCTTCATCCAGTAATACGATTTTTTTCGATAACGCTCCAGCGTACCCTGTCCCGTATCATCCATGTCCACATAGACGAATCCGTATCGTTTCCTCATCTCCCCGGTTCCCAGACTCACCAGGTCGATGGGCGCCCACATCGTGTAGCCCAGGACAGGGATCCCGTCCTCGTGAATGGCCCGCATCATTTCCCGCAGGTGATTTTGCAGATAATCAATGCGGTAGTCGTCCTCCACGGTATTTTGAGCCGTCAGCTCATCGACGGCGCCCAGGCCGTTTTCCACAATAAACAACGGCTTCTGGTAGCGGTCGTAAAGCTCATTCAGCACATAGCGCAGCCCGACCGGGTCAATCGGCCAGCCCCAGGCGGTCGTCTCAAGACAGGGGTTGGGATCGCCGCCCAAAACGTTGACCTGCGTCTGCGCGGAAATAATCTGGGAACGATAATAGCTGAAGCTGATAAAATCGAGCGTACCGTCCGCGAGGATGGCGTTGTCTCCCGGCTCTTTGTGAAGCGTTACGTTCCGGTTTTTAAAAATCCGGCGGGCATAGGAGGGGTAAGCGCCCCGGGCCATCGTGTCAATGAAGAAGAACGTCTCCTGGCGCTGCTTTAAATGCGCCATCACGTCCTCCGGCCTGCAGGAAGCCGGATAAATCGCGCTGGCGGCGTACATCGCCCCAAACCGGGAGCCGGGCATGAGCTCATGCCCCAGCTTAACGGCGAGGGCCGAGGCCAAAAAGATATGATGCACGGCGTTGTAATGGGTCTGGTTGTCGCATTTATGCGTGCCGCAGGCGGCGAAGCCCCGTACGGCATTGACCTCGTTAAACGTGAGCCAATATCGGCACCTGCCGCCATAGCGGGTAAATAAAACGCGGCAGTATCTCAGGTAGCAGTCGATCACATGGCGGCTGGACCAGCCGTCATACGCTTCGGCCAGAAAAACCGGCATTTCATCGTGGCAGATGGTAATCAGGGGCTCCATGCCCAGCCGCAGGCATTCGTCGATTATCCGGTCGTAAAAGAGAAGCCCGTCCGGATTGGGAGCCTCCTCGTCGCCCGTGGGAAAAAGGCGGCTCCAGCTGATACTAAAGCGGTAGACATTACATCTTAACTCAGCCAACAACCGCAGATCCTCTTGCCAGCGGTGGTAAAAATCCACGGCGCGGTGGCTGGGATAGTATGTGCCTTCCTCTATAAAGGGGACGGCGTCGGCCGGGATGTCCTCCGCCTGGCTGAAGTGGCTTTTGGCGCGGCCGATCTGCCCGTTCTTTGTCCGATATACGGTATGACGGGGCGAGGACACGGAGCCGGCCGTCTCAAAATCGTGGGTGGAGAGCCCCCGCCCCCCTTCCTGATAACCGCCTTCATACTGGAAGCCGGCGGTGGCGCCGCCCCATAAAAACGTTTTTTCTACCTTCATATGCATATCCTTTCAGGACTTGAGAGCCTCGATCCGGCGGTCAAGGCATTCATAGAGAGAGCAGATTTCTCTGGTCAGGCTGAGCTGTGTCATAGAAGTCATAAGCGTGTCCTGGGCGTGGTTAAAGATCAGCGAACAGGTAAATGTCTCGCCGGCCGCCTCCCGCTGCACCAGATCGGTCTGCGCGTTGTGCGCTTCTAAGAGAGAGGCGTCCGCCTTTTCCAGGCAGGCCCGGGCAAGGGCAAAATCGGATTGATGCAGGGCCTTCAGGGCCTTTTCGGCCGCCACCTTGGCATCGCCGGCCTTTAAGATAATCTGAAAAGCAACGGCTGTTAATTCGTCGAGTTCTTCATTCATAGCGTTTCCTCCAAAACAGGTTCATATTAGGACAGCTCCTTGGCGGCTTCCTGAGCGTCCCAGACCTTAAAGAAGGGATACCAGATCGCCAGATATACGATAAACAGGATGACATACCAGATCAGGCCGCGCCAGTCCTGGCAGACCATGACGGTGGAAATGGGCGCGGGAATCTGGCCCACGTTCATGGACATGGCCGGAATAGCCAGCAAGCCAAACTTCATGGCGCACCATACGATGACGGGCCCGATGACCGCGGCCGCCCAGGCGGGAATCATCAGGAGCGGATTAAAGACAATGGGAGCGCCGTACATAATCGGTTCGCTGATATTAAAGAGCGTCGGCCCGATGCAGACCTTCCCGAGCGTCCGCACCCGTTTGGATTTGGATTTCAGCATCAGGACATTTAGGGGCAGAGGGGAGCCCTGTCCGCCCATGGTAATCAGGGCGATCGCAAACATGGTCTCGTACGTTACGATATGGACGGGCGCCTGGCCGGCCTCCGCCGCCGCGATATTCGCGGCCAGGGCCACGGCAAATACCGGGTTGCGGATCGCGCCCCAGACCCAGGGGGAGATGCCCATCGTAAAGAAGAAGGTCTGTACGAGCGACAGCGTGACCATGCCGGGCAGGCTCTGCATGAAATTCTGCAGGGGCATGAAGGCAGCCTGGACGATATTAAAAATATCGAGCTTCAGAGAAAATACGAGCACGATCGCCAGGCCGACGCTTAAAAGGATCGGGATGATATTGTTGATCCACTCGGAAATAAAATCGGGCAGCGTATCGTTGCTTTCCAGCAGATGAAGCTTGGAAAACAGGTGGTAGAGGATACCGGTCACGATGCCGGCGGCCAGGGACACGAACATGCCGGTAGGACCAAAGCGGGCGAAGGTAAAGAGGATCGTGGCTCCGTCCTCACTGTAGGAGGGGCAGAGAAATACGATAAAGACAAGGACGGCCGTTAAGCCGGCGTTGATCGTATACCTCTGCAAGTCCAGCTTGTCCATGATCTGGGAAGCGACGGTAAAGGCAACGATGATGCCTAAGAACCGGTAGGTATAGTCGATCAGCTTTGACAAATCGGGCAAAGCCGGCAGGTACGCGCGAAATACGTTGTAGACATAAATCACGGAGGCGGCCAGGATAAAGGGCAGGATCTTCTGCATGGCGCTGGCCACGGCGTTGATATAGGGACGGGAGAAAAACTTTTTGGTTGCGGGGGCCAACGTATCGGTCAGCCAGTCCATAAACTTGTTCATACAAATACCTCTCTTTTGCGTGTGCTTGCTCTGCTATTGCCTGCCTGCCATTTTGACGGCCAGCTCGACTAAGCCTTTTCCGTCGACCATGCCATAGATTTCCTCCGGGATTACGTCGACGGCTACGTTGTAGGGCGCGCCGGCCTGCCGAAAATGTTCAACCTCGTTCGCATAGTGGGGGCCTAACAGCAGCACGTCGATTTTCTGGATGTAGGCGCTGACCTGGCTTTCACTGCGGGCGTCGACCGTCACGGGGATCCCGTTTTTTTTGGCGTATTTGCGGCTTTGCTGTGCCAGGAGTCCGCTGGAGAAACCGGCGCCGCAGCACAAGAGTACTCGAATTGTTTCCATCGCTTCGCTTCCTTTCCGGATATTGTGATGAAGCCAGTATAGCAGAAAGCGCAGGAAGGCTTCAACCAAACCGCCTTCACACCACGACAAACGCATGAATGGTTTCATCCTCTTCAACCTGTCTTGCATCTGTTTT
>CANSWW010000128.1 GCA_947650845.1 uncultured Lachnospiraceae bacterium | reverse complement strand
GAAGAAATCCTCGACAATTAACGTTTTATCCACGACGATGTACTTCGTGCCTGCTTCATATTTGGCAGACATAAGTAAATCAAGCGCAGAGTCGACATCGGTAATCACTTTTGTTTCGCTTGAAACAACCGCAACCATTCCGTTGCCGCATTTCATTTTTTCAAATCTCATGCCTGTACCTCCTTTAATATATTGCAGACCAAATCCCGCGTGATCGCCATTGATAACGCTTTTGGCATTATAGCATGAAGCGATTGCTTTTGCAACCGCTTTATGCCAAGGCCTCTCTACAATAAAGGGCCTCCATCCGTATGCCCGGCTATTGGACCGCCGGATTTAAATGAATTGTGATATGCTTTACATCCGAAAAACGTTCTTCCACGCTATCATGGATGCGCTCCGCAATTGCATGCGCCTCCCAAAGCGGCAAGCTGCCGTCCACCTGAATTGCCAAGTCAACGTACGTCTTGTTGCCAAACATTCTTGAATGCAGCATATCCACCTGAACTACGTCTTTCTGAGACGCAATATACTCCGATAATGCCTTCTCATACTCTTCTCCGCAAGAGGTATCCAGCATCTTCACTACGGCGTCCTTCAAAATGTCATAGGAAACCTTCAGGATAAACAGGCAGATTACAACACTGGCTACGGAATCCATTATAGGAAAACCAAGCATAGCGCCGGCAATGCCAATCAGCGAGCCAATAGAAGAAAAGGCATCCGACCGATGGTGCCAGGCATCTGCCATAAACGCGGCAGAGTTTAAAATCTTGGCATAATGTCGAGTATACCAATACATTGCTTCCTTAGATATAATAGACACAATCGCCGCTGCCAACGCAATGGCTCCTGGTACGGACAGTGCTGCATAACGGCCGGCAACGATATTTTCAAGCCCTGTCTTGCCGATTCCCAGCCCGATGGCCATCAGGAATGCCCCCAGCAGCAGCGAAGCAACGCATTCAAAACGTTCATGCCCATAGGGATGCTCCCGATCCGCCGCTTTTTGGGAAAGCCGGACGCCAAGGAAAGCGATCACTGTCGTAAACACATCCGAAAGTGAATGGACCGCATCCGATATCATCGCACCGGACTTTCCGGCAATGCCCGCAAATAGCTTGAGCGCTGCAAGAATGACATTCCCGAGGATTGTCGTCATCGAAATATGCCTAATAATCGTTTCTTCATCTTTTCTTGTCTGAGGCGCGGTCTTTACCGCCGGTTTTTGTTTGTCAGCTGTCATAAAAATCCCCCCTTTAAGGTATAAAAAATGCACCTGTGGAACATACAACTGTCCCACAGATGCGTAAAGTACGATCTGCTGTCACTCTCCAGTGACCCGGCCCCATGACCATAGAGGTCATCGCCTGCTCAGTTTGTACCGTTGATCGCGCATTCTTTAAAAAATGTAATGCAGTACAATGAGTTATTTATATATAGCATATTATATGCGGACTGTCAAGAAAAGATTCTCCGATTTTGCAAATCTTTGCAAATCTCTCTTGCAATCGGCATTATGACCTGCGGCGCGGCCCCTGCGGCTCTTCCGCCTTTCCTCGGCTGTGCTGCAGATCGGCAGCTTCCCGTTTATGCTGTTCCATATGCATGTGGGCGGCTTCCCGGGCGGCGGCGCGCCTTTTAGCAGCCTCCGGCCCGGAAAGGGGACGATGATGCTTTATCGTCTCCTGCTGCTTCACGGCTTCCCGGCGGTGTCTGGCCGCTTCCCGGGCGGCCGGCGCTTTCGGATCCTCCCCCGTCCCCTTATGATGCACAGAAGTTTCCCGTCCATGCCGGCGCCGTTGATGCCGCAGGCGTCTTTGTCTGGCACGGCGGCTTCTATTCGCCCAAATAGCAAGAGCAAATAAGCCCGCCGCGCCGGCAAGCCCCAGGACGCCAAACAATATCCCACGAAAGCCGTCGCCTCCACCGAAAATTCCCACTTGCATGGTTTGGCTGTCATCGGCTGCCGCCGAGGTCGGCATCTGCTGCCCCTGTGTTGGCGTCTCCTCGCCTTCCTGTGTGTGCTCCGGCCATTCACTGCTTCCTGTGCCCTGCGCCGTTTCGCTCTTTGCCGGTTCAGAAGCTGCCGTTGTCGTCATTGGCTCCCGCGTCGGCTTTTCCGAAGCCGACGCGCTTTCCGGCGGCTCTCCCTCCGGATTTTCATTGCCGGCAGGGTTCTGAGCACTGCCGCCCGGGCCCGGGCCGTTGTTGCCGGGATTCTGACTATTATTTCCCGGGTTCGGTTCCGTATTTCCCGGCTCAGGGCCGTCCGTCTCCGGCGGCGGAAGGGTTTCCTCTCCGCCCTGCGTCTCTCCGCCCACAGTGAACTCCGGCGCTTCCGGCGCGCTCACTCCTTCGTTATTTTCATTGTCATAGGCGGCATTGATTAGCTGCAGGCTGTCCTCAATCACCGAAATCCGCGCGGTCACCGTGCTGCCCTCCGCTATGCTGACAGCTACCGTCCCCAATGTAAGCTCCTCATTGGTAAACAGATTTTCCTGACCGGAAATGTACAGGCTGAGAATCCCTTTGGCCTCGTTGTAGCGGTATTCCATAATTTTGCTGTGAACCGCGCTGTCAAAAGCAAAGCTTACCCCTGCCTGCGAGCCGTCGCCGTCCGGAAAGGAAATCTGCAGGCTCAGGCCGAGCGACAGGATATCGTCCTGCCGCTCCTCCAGCCGCACCGACACAACCGCGCCATTACCGGTTTCCTGCAGAAAAACGGTGTTGCGCATGACGGCCAGCGCCGGCCCTGCCATCAGCAAAAGGCAGGCAAACAAAAGTCCCAGACTCTGAATCCGTCTCTTCTTCATAGTCTAAAATCCCTCAGTTTTGCGGCCCCGCCGCGCTGCCGGTCAAATGAATCTCCGGCAGCTTCTCAAGCGGCCCTACCTCTGCGAACAGCGTATCGCTCACCACGCGCTGTCCTTCGTTTGTCAAGGCGTCGTCTACGCGGTACAGCTCCGCGCGCACCTTTGCGGGCAGCGTGCCGATCTGGTCCGGCTCGATCCAGTAGATGAAGCTTCCGTCCGATACGTCGCCTAGCATGGCGTCTCCGGGATCGGGCGCCAGGATGATCTGCTGCGCTATGAGCGCGCCCTCGCTGTCCGTGCCGCCGACGATGTTCCCCTGCTCGTCGTAGAGTACGACGACGTTATAGGCCGGGTTGCCTTTGTAGGTGCCGGTAAATACCAGCGAGCCGGCCGGGATCGACGCGCCGTCCGAGGCCTGGTACACGTAATCCTCCGCCAGGATGCCGATCGCCGGCGCGGTTTGCGCCGCGTAGAATTCAATATTGTCGCCCGAGGGCGCCAGCAGGTCGAGCTCCGCCGCCGAGAGGCTGCTTCCGACCTGTCCGGTGGCTGTGATGCGCACGTAGGCGGCGTCATAGATCGCAATGCGGGGATCCTTTCCTTCGAAGCCTTCTACGTCCTGGTTGGTGAAGTAGAACAGGGCCGTGCCGTCGGCTCCAAAGTCAAAGCGGCCGCTCTTTACGGTGGCGTAGTTCTCGCCGTCGGCGCTTACTTCGATACGGTAGCTGTCGATGCCGCTGCCGTTGCCGCGCGCATAGCGCAGCCCGCAGATGGATTCCATCTGGTTTAGCTGCAATACGATCCACGGGTCCTCGCCGGAGGCGCTGCCCGTATAGGTGGTTGCCGGGTCGCCGTCGATCAGCAGCGCGGCTCCCGAGATCGTGACCGGCTCGCAGAGCTGGCCGTCGCCTTCGCCGCCTTCTTGTACCTGGTCGGCGGCGGAGGTCATGTTGGTCGCGACGGTCCAGTTTTCTTTTTCCAGGATGCCGCTGCCGCCGGCCTTGAAGGCTTCCGTCCGGTAGGCGGCCGAGTAATAGAGGTACTGGTCAACGGCAGTTACTTCGTAGCTTACGCTGCGGCTGCCTAAGAAGGCGATGTTGTCCGTGAATTCGCCGGTGGTCGTAAAGCCGACAGTCTCCCGGCTTTCGCGGCCCTGGGCGGTTGTGATGCGCGTGATTTCATAGCCCAGGATGATGCCGGAGGCGGATGCGCTGCCGGATACGCTGCCTGAGGAGGCGGATGCGCTATCGGACGCGCTGCCGGAGGAGGCGGCGCTGCCGGGCGCTGCGGCGGATATTGTGAGCTTGACTTCGCCGGTATCGTTGTTTGGCGCAAGCTGCACGCTTTTTATGACCGGTTGGCCTTTGAGGGTGCCGGATGCTCCGGATTCGCCGCCGTGCTCGAGCGCGTAGACGCGGGCGTCGTCGCAGGCGTAGTAAACGGCGCGTTCTTCGTTCTCGAACTGCTGCATGTATTTTTGGGTCGCCGCGTTGGGCTTCATGCCCCAGCGTGTGAAGAATTCGCTTAGGTTTTGCTCTGCGGCGGCGCTGGCCAGGCGCATCAGGTTTTGGTCGGTGTCTTTTTCGAGCGTTAGCGTTACGCCGCCCGGGGCCGGGGCCGCGGCGGTGTTGCGCGCGTAGCTGTCTACGCGGGCGAAGAACAGGTTGTTGAAGATTTCTTCGTAGCTGTCGTAGGTCCGGTAGTTGTAGCCTTTGTCGTAGGCTAAGTGCAGCTGCCAGTAGAGGCCGAGCTGCGTGAATACGTTGGAGGCGCGGCCGGTGGTTCCGGAGGTTACTTTTTTGTATACGTTGTCGTAGGAAAAGCGCACGGAGCCGTTTGTGTCGGCGGCTTGGGCCAGCACGGAGAAGTAGTTGTTGGTTACTTCGGCTACGGCGTAGCTGCCTTGGTTGATATTGTGGCCGATTTCGTGCGCCAGGCCCCAGCCGAAGTATTGGCCGCTTATTTTTTTGCCGGCTTCATCGGTTACCGGGGTTTTGCCGGAAACGGCGTTGCCGACGGAGCCCCAGCGGATTCCGATGTGGTTTCCGGCCGCGTACATGAACACGCCGCCGGTGATGTACATGTAGCGGATGTTCAGGTGGCGGGCGGGCAGGTGGTTGTAGTCGATCGTGGCCTGCGCCGTGTCCGGGGCAAATTGGTCGGTGAGTCCTTTATGCTGGTAAAAGAGCGTGAGCATTCCGTCCATGGCGTCGGCCGAGGCCCGCAGCGTGGCCGCCGGGTCGTTTCCGAGGGCGGCGTATACCTGGGTGGCGGGCAGGGACAGAAGCATGTGGTCCAGCATGATTTCGGTCGTGTTGGCGACGCATTCTTGTTCTTTGTATTCGTAGCCGGTATGGGCGTGCGCGCTTTCATGCAGGGACGGCAGGGCGTTTACGTAGGCTGCCAGTTCTTGTATGTAGGCGTCGATCCGCTGGTTTCGTTCGGCTTCTTCGGTTACGCCGTACAGGCTGAGCACCGGGATTTGCGCGCTGCCGCTGGCGCGCACGGCGTATTGGTCGTCGGGGTTGCTGCCGCGGTATTCTACGTAGAGGGAGCCGCCTTTTTCCCGCGCGGAGTCGATCAGCTGGCGGGTGCTTATTACGTTGCGGCCGACTTTGAGCGCGATGACGCCGCCGCCGACGGCCGAGGCGGGCGCGTGGTACTGGCTGGCTACCAGGTAAAGGTCGCTGCTGCTGCCGGCTTTTTTGTCGGGGTGGCCGACGTAGATGATGATTTCTTCTTCGGCGAGCGCGCTGATTCCGATCGGCTGCCAGCTGTTTAGGCCGCCTACGGAAATGTGGCTGTCTTGTTTGTCGCTGATGGCGGCTTCGATTTGGATGACGCCGCCGAGCTGGCTTTGGGTTTCGAAGAGTAGTTTGGCTTCGTCTAGTTCGCGCTGTAGGAGCTCGCGGTCGGGATGGGTTTCGCCGTTGTGCTGCTCGTCTAAGCGGGCGTAGAGGGCGTCAATGGTATCCATCGTGACGTCGGGGCGCAGCGTTAGGTGCAGGTCGTCTTCGTACAGGGCCTGGATGTCTGCTTCCAGGCTGTCGTATTCGTAGAAGCGCAGCTCGGAGACGGCGATGCCGCGCACGTAGCGTGTGAAGCCGAGGCGCACCTGCGAGGTGGTGATTGGCTCGGCCAGTTTGATGATGTAGTAGATACGGCCATTGGCGTCGCGCCGCTGCAGGAGGCTTAGGTCTGCGGCTTCTGCTTCGTTTCCGTCTGCGTCGAGGTAGAATACGCGCACGGAGCGGTAGCTGTAGGTGTTGTCGGGCGCGCCAAAGGCGATGCGGTCCATGGAATAGGCCGCATCTAGTTCTACGGTGACGCCCTGGCTGCCTGCGCCGTAGTCTGCGCCTTCGTTCCAGTCGTTTATATAGAAATAGGAAGAAAAGCTTCCGTCTACCAGGCCCAGGGCGCTGGAGGCTTCTGTGTCGAGGGGGCTGTCAATCATTTCGCCGCGCCGTTTGACAGCGTTTGTTACATGCTCCAGGAGCTGGCCTTCGGCTGTCATCGGCGTGAGGATCCGGTACTGGGGGAACTGCACCGGCTGCAGGCTGATGGTCGCGCCTTCGGTTATTTCGGAGGCGGCTCCTTCGCCCAGTTCGTTGACGCCGGTTACGTACAGGAGGTATTTGGCGTTGTCCTGCAGGCCGTCGATTCGGTATTGGCTGCCTTCGAGGCCTTCGATTTTTTCGAAGGTGTCGGCGCCGTCTTGTTTGTAGTAGAGGTTGCAGGTGTCGGTGTCTTCTGCCGCGTGGAAGCGCACGATCAGCGCGCGGTATGCTCCTTCTACGTGGACGCCTGTGGGCGCGTCGGGTTTTTTGTCGGTCTTGGGAACGGCTGTGACCGGCGCGCAGTAGGGGCTTTTCCAGTCGCCGTTTAAGGAGCGGACGGCGATTTCGTAGGTTTCGTTATTTTTTAGTTTATTGCCTGCGAAGGAGGATACGGCGAAGGTGGTCGCGGTGGTGCGGTGTGTTTCTGTGACGCCGTTATAGGTGACCGATACTTCGTAGGCCAGGACGTTGACTACTTTTTTCCAGCTGAGGCGGATTTGTTTGTTGCCTGGTTCGGCGGCGAGGCCGGTCGGGGCGTACATGGTCGGCGCCGGGATGCGGTTTTCCATGTTGTTTAGGAATTCGACGCGGGTGATTTCGGCCAGGCTGCCGCCGGGCGTCGCGGTGGCCGTGATGCGGATTGTGACGCGCTTGACGGCGATTTTGCCGCCTAAGTTGACGGTTATGGAGCCGTCGGCTTCGGCGCGGGCGCTGCCGCCCGTCGGGTTGGCCATCAGGCGGGCGGTCCCGGCTTGTTCTTGTTTCAGGGCGAGTTCTGTTACGGCGGGGGTGCCGTCGGTGTTTTCGTATTCGAGGGTTATGGTTGCCTGTGTGACTGCGTTTTGGGGGTTTTCGGGCGCCCGGAGGACGAAGCCGTTGATTTGCCCGTTGCCTGTGAAGTCAAATTCGACTTCCAGGGGCTTATCCGGGGCGATGGCGCTTCCGTCTGCCGTCGTTAGGATGGCGCTTCCTTCGCCTTTCAGGACATCGGCCAGGGTCCCTTCGGCCAGCGCGGTGTTCGCGCCTAAAAGGGGCTCGATGGCGTCGGCGGGGATTTGCAGCTCCAGCGTGGCGTCGGCGGCGATGATTTCGTCAAAGTATTTGCTGAAATATTGCAGGTCGATCAGGTCGACTTGTCCGTCGCGGTTGATGTCGCAGATTTCTTTGTAGGATCCGTCGGACATGGTGTCTACCAGGATGTCTCGGTCGGCGGCGCTTACCCGGCCGTCTCCGTCGAAGTCTCCGGCAATCAAAAGGCCCGGATGCGCGTCGGCGTCGAAGCCTTCTGCGATTCCGGTATAGAGCTGTACTTTGCAGGCGTATTGTTCGACTTGGATGGTCTGGGTGAAGCGTAAGTAGCCGTCGGCGGATACGCTGAGCTGGTAGCTGCCGGCCGTTAGGCCGTCAAAATAAAGCCGGGTCTGGTCGGCGGCGTTGTTTTCGCTGTAGGCGAGGACGGCTTCTGCGCTGCGTGATTCGGGCCCGGTTAGGGTTATCTGGAAGCGCTGGCTGGCTTGTACGGGGATTCCGGCTGTGATGACCAGCTCGATGCCACCTTTTATGGCTGCGGTCCGCGCGGATGGCTGGGCCGGCTTTTGGGCGGGGGCGTCC
>CANSWW010000127.1 GCA_947650845.1 uncultured Lachnospiraceae bacterium | reverse complement strand
ACGGCCCTTGACATTGCGATATGGAGAAAGCTCGATCCCGCCTACGGAAAACATCTGAATTTACTCACAATTACATTTTGCACGGTCATATTCCTGCTTTTACTCACACGAAAAAACAATTTTCCGCTAGGCCTCTTAGAAAATATCTCCCTCCCGGGAATATTGCTGTCATTCACCTGCGCCGGCCTGTTCTACCTCATTTTGGATAAAGGCTTAGACCCGATATTTGAGAAAATCTTCCCCACAAGCGAAGAAAGCTATCGGCAAACGCTTCAATCCCTGCGCCAAGCCCCGCTTACCAGCCTCCTTCAAATCTGCGTCCAGGCGCCAATCCTGGAAGAAATCCTCATGAGAGGCTTTCTGCTCGGCGGCCTGTCGCCGCATTACGGAAAAACAACCGCGTTATTGATATCGGCCCTTCTTTTCGCCATCCTTCATTTTAATATGGTACAAACGCTGTCCGCCTTTATCTGCGGAATCGTACTGGGCTTGCTTTACCAGCATACCGGCTCCATCCTCTGCTGTATCATAGCCCATACCGGCTATAACCTGTTATCCTACCTTACGATGGTCGCCCCGCCGCACAATAAATAGCAGCCAACGCTTCGGAACATACGACAAGCCATTGAACACACGACGCGCATAGAATCAGCCGGAAGGATTGAAAACCAACGACCCCACGCAAAACATAGAACAGGCAGCCCCCAAAACATAATCCCAAACATAACCCCAAACAACCCCGGAGGAACCAAAACATGACCCTACCCATCATCCTATGGCAAACCGTCGCCGAACCCGGCACAACCGAACCCGAAACCATGAGCCTCCTGGTCGAAGAACTCGCCGAAGGCGCCAAAAAATGGCAAGGCATCTCCCTCACGGAAACCCTGGAAGGCTACGTCCCCGGCCTGGTAGACGCCATCCTGCGCCTCGCCCTCGCCTTCCTCCTGTTCTGGATCGGCAAACGCATCATCGCCTGGCTTGTGCGCCTGTGCGACCGCACCTTCGAACGCCAGGGCATGGAGCTAACCGTCCGCCGCTTCTTGCGCAACGTCCTAACCGCGCTCGGCTACCTGCTCCTGCTGATGATCCTCCTGCAGCTTGTCGGCATCGCCGTCACCTCGCTCGCCGCCGCCTTCGCCTCCGCCGGCGTAGCCATCGGCCTCGCCATGCAGGGAAGCCTCGCCAACTTCGCCGGCGGCATCCTGATCCTCGTAATGAAGCCCTTCGTAATCGGCGACTACATCATCCAGGGCGACAGCGAAGGCACCGTCCGCGAAATCGGCCTCGTCTACACCCGCCTGCAGACCCCCGACAACCGCCGCGTCATGATCCCCAACGGCAAGCTCGCCGACAGCAGCCTCATAAACGTAACCGCCAACCCCACCCGCCGCCTGGACCTAACCGTCGGCATCGGCTACGCCTCCGACCTAAAGCAGGCCAAAGACCTCCTGCAAAAGCTCGGCGAAGCCGACCCCGCCCGCCTCGCCGAAGAAGACGTCCAGGTATTCGTCTCCGAGCTCGCCGACAGCTGTGTAAACCTCGGCCTGCGCCTGTGGGTCGCCACCGCCGACTACTGGCCCGCCAAATGGCGTCTAACCGAAGCCGTCAAGCTCGCCTTCGACGAAGCCGGCATAGAAATCCCCTTCCGGCAGGTGGACGTGCATATGCGGTAAGCCAGGTAATAACCAGGCATCCCCCCGTAAAAAGGGAGCTTTCCGGCTCCCTTTTTGCCCGACAGCCGAATATCAGATACGTATTCCTTTTAATCTCCATGCCCACGCCTTTTTTTCGTAATCCATTTCAGCAGTCCGGCAAACAAAAGGCAAGCCCAAAATATTCCCAAATCCCTAAAATCCCCTTGCAATCCCCGACAAACGTGGTAGAATAATACAGTTGAAAAAAGCAGCAACCTAAAACACCCAGCCCCAAACCGGCACACGCCCGGCCGGCGCGCCGCCCGGCAAAAGCCGCACCATAAAAAAGAGGTATCCATGAAAACAAAAAGAGAAGATGTAAGAAACGTAGCCATCATAGCCCACGTAGACCACGGCAAAACAACCCTGGTAGACGAACTGCTCAAACAAAGCGGCGTATTCCGGGCCGGACAAGAAGTCGCCGAACGCGTCATGGACTCCAACGACATCGAACGCGAACGCGGCATCACCATCCTCTCCAAAAACACCGCCGTCATGTATAAAAACACCAAAATCAACATCGTCGACACCCCCGGCCACGCCGACTTCGGCGGCGAAGTCGAACGCGTTCTCAAAATGGTCAACGGCGTCGTCCTCTTAGTAGACGCCTTCGAAGGCGCCATGCCCCAGACCAAATTCGTGCTCCGCAAAGCCCTCGAGCTTGCGCTGCCCGTCATCGTCTGCGTCAACAAAATCGACCGCCCCGAAGCCCGCCCCCTGGAAGTAGTAGACGAAGTCCTCGAACTGTTCCTGGAACTCGACGCCAGCGACGAACAGCTCGACTGCCCCTTCATCTACGCCTCCGCCAAAGCCGGCTTTGCCAAGCGCAGCTTAGAAGAGGAATCCAACAGCATGGAGCCCCTGTTCGAAACCATCCTCGACTACATCCCGGCCCCCGAAGGCGATCCCGAAGCCCCGACCCAAATGCTCGTAAGCACCATCGACTACAACGAATACGTCGGCCGCATCGGCGTCGGCAAGATTGACAACGGCTCCCTGCGCGTCAACCAGGAAATCGTCCTCGTCAACCACCACGACCCCGACAAGCAGAAAAAAGTCAAAGTCTCCAAGCTCTACGAATTCGACGGCCTGAACAAAACCGAAGTCACCGAAGCCGGCATCGGCTCCATCGTAGCCGTCTCCGGCATCGCCGACCTTCATATCGGCGACACACTCTGCGCGCCCGAAAACCCGACGCCGATCCCCTTCCAGAAAATCTCCGAGCCCACGATCGCCATGCATTTTCTGGTCAACGACAGCCCCTTCGCCGGCAAAGAAGGCAAATACGTAACCTCGCGCCATATCCGTGACCGCCTATTCCGCGAGCTCAACACCGACGTAAGCCTGCGCGTCGAAGAAACCGAAAGCGCCGACTGCTTCAAAGTCTCCGGCCGCGGCGAGCTGCACCTGTCCGTCCTGATCGAAAACATGCGCCGCGAAGGCTACGAATTTGCCGTCAGCAAAGCCGAAGTCCTCTACAAAACCGACGAAAAAGGCCGCAAGCTCGAGCCCATGGAGCTCGTCTACGTCGACGTCCCCGAAGAATTCTCCGGCAGCGTCATCCAAAAGCTCAGCCTGCGCAAAGGCGAACTCCAGGGTATGGGCGCCGCCAACGGCGGCTACACCCGCCTCGAATTCGCCATCCCCTCCCGCGGCCTGATCGGCTACCGCGGCGAATTCATGACCGACACCAAAGGCAATGGCATCATGAACCAGGTATTCGACGGCTACGGCCTCTACAAAGGCGACATCAGCTACCGCAAAAACGGCTCCCTAATCGCCTTCGAAACCGGCGACAGCGTCACCTACGGCCTTTTCAACGCCCAGGAACGCGGCACGCTTTTCATCGGCCCTGGCGAAAAAGTCTACGCCGGCATGGTCATCGGCGAAAACTGCAAGACCGACGACGTAGAAGTCAACGTCTGCAAGACCAAGCACCTAAGCAACACCCGCGCATCCGGCTCCGACGACGCCCTGAAGCTCACCACGCCCCGCGAAATGAGCCTGGAGCAGTGCTTGGAATTCATCGACACCGACGAGCTGCTGGAGGTCACGCCTAAGAGCCTGCGCATCCGCAAGCGGATCTTAGACTCCAAGCTGCGCAAACGCAGCGCCTTTTCCAAATAAAGACTACAGGCTCCTTTAGAGGAGCCTGTTTGCATAAATAAATGATTTCCTTACATTTCTGTAAGATTACATAAGCATGCTTGCCGTACTTCTTTTCTTGTGCTAGAATGAGGAAAACATGGGAGGTAAGCGCATATGAAGAAATCCATTCTGCTTTTATTCACGATCAGCATGCTATGCCTGTCCGCCTGCGGAAAAAAGGCATCCCCGATTGTTCTGCCAAAGCCTGAACAAATCCAATCCATAGAGACAACAGCGAACGGCTCAACAACCACATACACCGACGCCGAGCAGATCCAAAGCATAATATCCGGATTTTTAGAATCCGAGCCAACAGATATAGAGAGTGTCCAGGACGCGCCGCAAGGAAAAGACTATGTCAAGATTGAGATCTGGCAGGAAGCGGGAGGCAGCACACTGTTTGCCTACGAAGAGAACGGAATCCCGTATATAGAGCAGCCCTATCAGGGCATTTACAAAATCACTCCTGCCCAATACGAGCAGCTCACAGAGTAACAATAAGCTTTTACCAGCAATACATCCTGGTATGCCGGCAGGTTCCCAGCCCGCTCCCGGGACATAAAAAGGCTCTCCGTCAGACGATTCAGAGACATGCTCTTTGTCTGGCGGGGAGCCCTTTATATCCTGGGGGTGGGCGTGCCCCTTTTAGTTTCTATGCGCCGCGTTCTTACCGGCCAGCCGTCCAAACGTCACGCTGCGTCCGGCCGCCGCGCCGGCCAACAGGTTCGGATAGCTGGTAGCAAAATATCCTCCGGAGCAGTCGCCGGCACAATACAATCCTTCGATCGGCTGGTCATCCTCCCCGATGACGTTCATATTCTCGTCAATCTTAATCCCGTCCATCGTGCAGATGAAGTAACCGCCGCTCATACGAACGCCCTCAAAAGGCGCGGTGCGCAGCTCGGACAGACGATACGCCTCCTTGCCAAAGTCGCTGTCCTCCCCCGCGTCGTAAAGCTCATTGTAACGATCCACCGTAGCCTTGAAGGCATCGACCGGCAGCCCCAGCTTCTCGGCCAGCTCCTCAATCGTATCCGCCGTAACGACATAGCCGTCCTGCCGGATCTGCGGCAGAATCACTTCATTGTAAAATCCCATCGGATATACCGACTCGGTCCCGTTTGCATGCGGGAACATGCGGCTGCAGCCGTGAGTGTCGAAGCGCTCAATATCATTCACATAATTCGCGTCCCAGATCATGCAGTACGTCCGGCCCGGCAGGCTCAGAGACTCATGCAAGATATGGTCGTAGCAGCCCGACTCGTTCGTAAAGCGGTTGCCCTCAAGATCCACCTTCAAAAACGGCTGGGAGCCAATCCAGAACTGGCAGTCCTGACCGGTCGTGCCTACCGCGTCCGGCTTGATCGCGCCGCGGTCAAAAATCATGCCGCAGTGCACATCGTCAAACTTGCCGCCGGCCCAGATACAAGCCTTGATGCCGTCGCCGTGAGAACCAGGGAAAGAAGAGTTATTGTTAATCAGGGCCACCGTCTCCGGCTGCAGCGCATTCAGCATGTCGTAATTCAAGCTGTAACCGCCCGTGCAGACGATCACGCCTTTGGAGGCATTGAAGCGGGCATAGCCGTCCTTCACGGCCGCGTAGAGGCCGGTGACCTTATTTCCTTCCTTAATCAATGTGGTAAGCGACGTCTCATAATGGATCTCCAGCCCCTTGGGGATCGCATAATCCTTGAGGATGCCGGCCGTAAAGGTCGGGCTGTACTCGCGGTCCTCCCACTGGATGGAATGGCCGACATCGTAGATCGGGAAACGGACCTCCTTAGAGTGGTCGTCCACCTCGTGCAGGAACTTCACGCCTGCCTCGTCCAGACGATCCGTATACCAGTCGACGGCCTCGCCGGAATTGTCCGCCCATATCTTGTACAGCTTCTGGTTGCCATAGCCGTTGCTCTGACGGTACAATTCGGTAATGACGTCAAATTTGTTCGGATTATCGTTGTTGGCAATCTGCTGGCGGCTGCCGATGGCAGCGATCGTATCGCGGATGCCGGAACCGCCGAAGGCTTCCGCCGTCTTTTCGATGAGGATGGTCTTAGCGCCCTCCTCTACGGCTGCGCAGGCCGCAAACAATCCGGCCGTGCCGCTGCCGACGACGACCACTTCTGCATCATAGGTGGCGACGACCTGGCTCTCGTCGATTACAGGGGCCGTGCCCAGCCAGTCGGCGGCAGCCTCCGTCGGAGCTTGGGCGGCAGCCGTTTCCGCGGGGGCCGTTTCCGCGGGGGCTGTTTCTGCGGCGGTGGTCGGGGCGGCGGCCGTCGTATCGGCAGCCGGGGCCGCAGTGGTATCCGCCTCGGTCGGGGCGGCTGTTGTCGCGGCGGCCGGCGAGCAGGCGCCAAGCAGACCGGCGGCCGCTACGCTTAACGCGCCGGCCGCGGTGCCGCGTAAAAAGTCTCTGCGGGAAATTCCGTTCTTTTTCATTGTGTTCCTTCCTCCCATTTCCTATATATAATGATGATATTTGCCCGGAAAAAGCGCCGGGCGTTTCTTTTTTCATCATACCATCTTTACGGATCACGAAAAAGAAGATATACTTTTCACATAAACGCAAGAAAAACCTGCGTTTGAGAATCTAAAAAACGGAAAATCTACCAAGCAGCAGGAGGAAGCCTATGGATATCATGCAGCTGCGCTATTTTTTGACAACTGCGGAAACCTTGAACTATACGAAGGCCGCCGAAAAATTGTTCCTGTCGCGTCAGGCCCTGCGCCAGGCACTCTCGGCAATGGAAAAAGAACTCGGCCTGCCGTTGTTCATCAACCAACGCAACAAACTGTCCTTAACGGGAGCAGGAGAATATCTCAAGCTGGCAGGCCAGGGCACGGTAGATGCCTTTGACGAGATGATGACGGGGATTCAGCGATTTGCCAAGAAGGAAGCCGCCTTAAAGGTGGCCCTTTCCGTAAGCCTGTTCCCCTTCATGCTGCCGGAAATGGACAGCCTGCTGCGGCGTTTTGCCAGGAGGTACCCGGCGATTCGGCTGGAGGTTTCTTATATAGAAAACGACGAGGTGCTGGAAGCGATTGAAAAAGGAGAAATTGACTGCGGCGGCGTTGTGCGCATGCCGAATCCACAGCCCGGCATTGTCGCGGAAACCCTCAGCCGCTACCAGGCAATCATAAGCTACGGAGAAAAATACAGAAACTGGGAGGGCCGCGTATTGAACGCGGAGGATCTAAAAGGACTGCCTTGCATCGGCATGGGCAGCCTGCAGCGGACGCTGCGCCCATTCTATGAAACGTGTCTGGAGAAAGGGATTGCGATCGACTATGAAGTGGTGCCCCGGACAATCGACGCGTTTTATCGGATCAGTCATAATGAGGCGATTGGGTTTGACATTGGGAAGGAGGACCTGCCGGACCTCAATGGAATCTACAGCAGTCTACTCGAAGGATTTTTGTGGGAAGTCGGCCTGATCTACCGGGAAAACTCGCCGCACAGCGAAGAAACGCGCATTTTCTGCCGTTTTATAGCGGAAGAATACGGACATATCAAGGCCGAGCAGCAGCAAAGCGGCCGTTCGCCGCTGTCCGGCCTATGACACAGGGGCATGCGTGAGCCCGATCCGTTTGACCTGCCGGCCGGCTCTTTACGACGGTAGCTCCGGCCGGATCCCAAAGCGGCTCATATAACTGTTGTGGTATTCTTTGGAAAAGGTGACCTCTTCTGCGAACCAGTCCGGCGGAGCGAAAGCCTGCGCGGCCTCTTCAGACGGAAATTCGACCTCGACCATGAGGAGCTTGCCGGGCTCATGAAACAGATCGAGCTCCGCGACAAGCGGCGTATCACTTTCACCGGTCGGGCTCGGGCATTCAGAGAGCAAAATCCGGTAACGAGTCTTGCGGATGCGGTAGCCGTCGGCTTTTGCGAGCAGATGGGCATAGGCTTCGGGATTCAGCGGCAGATTGTATTCCTCCCGCACCATCTTCCCGCCGCCCTTATAAGTTAAGTAATACTCATCGTCCTGCCGGCGCACCCGTACGACCGGCTTTGTGCAGAGGTAGCCCTGCTCGATTTGGTGAAAGGGGTAGGCAGACAGGTCCCCTCGATATAGCTCTGACCCTCCAGCAACTCCTCAATTTCCCCTTCTATGGAAATCAGCTCTTCCGTGGTCAACTGACCCTCTACTGGTTC
>CANSWW010000126.1 GCA_947650845.1 uncultured Lachnospiraceae bacterium | reverse complement strand
TACAGGCTGTCGGCGATTTCGTACAGAAGCCGCTCGGAATCCTCCCAGCCCAGGCAGGGATCGGTGATGGATTTTCCGTAAATATGCTCGCCGATCTTCTGGGAGCCCGGCTCCAGGTAGCTCTCGATCATCAGACCTTTGACCATCCGTTCGATATCAGCGCTGTGGCGGCGGCTGTGCAGGACCTCCTTGGCGATTCGGATCTGCTCCTTATACTGCTTGCCGGAGTTGGCGTGGTTGCAGTCTACGATGCAGGCCGGATTCTTTAAATCCCGCTCGGCGTACATCTGATAAAGCAGCTGCAAATCCTCGTAGTGATAGTTGGGCAGGCTGTTGCCGTGCTTGTTCACATAGCCGCGCAGAATGGTGTGGGCAAGGGGATTGCCGTCGGTATGGACCTCCCAGCCGCGGAAAATAAAGGTGTGCTTCTGCTGGGCGGCATAGACCGAGTTCAGCATCACGGACAGATCGCCGCCGGTGGGGTTTTTCATGCCGGCCGGGACATCCATGCCGCTGGCCGTTAGGCGGTGCTGCTGGTTTTCCACGGAACGCGCTCCGACGGCGACATAAGAGAGGACGTCGGAGAGGTAACGGTAATTTTCCGGATAGAGCATCTCGTCCGCGGCGGGCAGTCCCACTTCGCGGATCGCGTTCATATGCAGGCTGCGGATGGCGACCAGGCCGGCCAGCAGATCCTCGTCCTTATCCGGGTCGGGCTGGTGCAAAAGCCCCTTGTATCCGTCTCCGTTGGTGCGGGGCTTATTGGTATAGATTCGGGGGATGACTAAAACCTTGTCGGCAATTTTGTCCTGAACGGCCCGCAGGCGGTGCAGATATTCAAACATGGCGTCCGGGCGGTCCGCCGAGCAGGGCCCGATGATTGCCAGGAAGCGGGAATCTTCCCCCGTAAAGATCCGGCGGATCTCCTCGTCACGCTTTTCCTTGAGCGCGACGAGCTCAGGGGACATGGGAAACTGCTTTTTGATTTCCGCGGGAATCGGTAATTTGACTACAAATTGAAAGCTCATAATTTCTCCTCTTTGGCCGGGTGGAGTGGCGTCCGGAGTACGGCCGCCGTCCGGGACTTTCCTAGTATAGTATAGAAAATTCGTTCTGGCAAGCGTTTTCCCTTTGTAAAAAGAGGGTTTTTGTGATATGCTGGTAAAAGGAAGAAAAAGAAATTTGCTAAGAAACGGCGAGAAGGAGGATGTTACATGCAGTACAGAAAGCTTGGAAATACGGGATGTGAGATTTCGGCTTTGGGATTTGGCACCATGCGCCTGCCTACTACGGATCATGTGCCGAACAGTCCTAATATCGATCAGGAGGAGACGACGCGTTTGCTCCGCTATGCGATCGATCATGGCGTGAATTACATAGATACGGCTTACAACTATCACGGCGGCCAGAGCGAGGTGGCCGTAGGAAAAGCGCTTTTGGACGGCTATCGGGAAAAAACGAACCTGGCGACCAAGTCTCCCGTCTGGCTGTTTGAAAAACCGGAAGATTTTGACACGCACCTGGAGGAGCAGCTTACAAAGCTTCAGACGGATCACGTCGACTTTTATCTGCTGCACGCCTTAAACCGCGAGACGTGGGAAGAAAAGGTCAAAAAGCTGGATCTTTATTCCCGGATGAAGAAGGCGAAGGAAGCGGGGAAAATCCGTTTTATGGGATTTTCTTTCCACGACGACGTATCCCTGTTTAAAGAGATCGTGGACGCCGGGAATTGGGATTTCTGCCAGATCCAGTACAACTATATCAATGTGGATTACCAGGCCGGGGACGAGGGCCTTCTCTACGCCGCCGCAAAGGGGCTGGGCGTGATTATTATGGAGCCGCTTTTGGGCGGCCGTCTGGCCGTAGCGCCAAAGCAGGTGGCAAAGCTCTTGCCCGAGGGTCGTTCGGCCGTGGAGTGGGCGTTTGATTATCTGTGGGATAAGCCGCAGGTGAGCCTGCTTTTGAGCGGGATGGGCACGATGGAAATGGTGCGGGAGAATATCGCGTTCGCTGAAAAGAGCCATGCAGGTATGGTGCCGGAGCAGGAAAAGCCTTTGTACGGCGAGGCGAAAAAGGTATTTGAGACGATGGCGATCGTCCCCTGCACACAGTGCGGCTACTGTATGCCTTGTCCGTTCGGCGTCGATATTCCCCATGTGTATGACGCTTACAATAAGACGGCGTCTTTGGGTATGAAAAAGGCAAGGCCGATTTACGAAGCGCTTGCGGGAAAGGCGGATTTGTGCAAAGCGTGCGGCTGCTGTGAAGAGCATTGCCCGCAGCATATCCGTTCTGCCGAGCGGATGCCGGAGATCGCCGAGGCTTTTGCGCCGCGAAAAGAGTGAAGGAAGCGCCGCAAGGGCATACGACTATGCCCTGAGAACGCGGGCAATAATAAGGAAGGGAGAATCAGGATGGAAAATAAAAATATCTGGGACAAGTATGGTACAGAAGAGGAGACAGCGATCGTAGAGCTGTGCGAGGGCTATAAGGAATATTTGAATCACGGCAAGACCGAGCGTGAATGCGTGATCGAGACGGTCGCCATGGCCAGGGAGCACGGCTATCGGGACCTGCAGGAGATTTTGGCCGAGGGCGGGACGCTGAAGGCCGGCGACAAGGTATACGCGGTCAATATGAAAAAGAGCATCGCCCTGTTTGTGATCGGCAAAAAGCCGTTGGAGGAGGGGATGAATATCCTGGGAGCCCATGTGGATTCGCCGCGCCTGGATATCAAGCAGAACCCGCTTTTTGAAGATGCGGACTTTGCTTATCTGGATACGCACTACTACGGCGGGATCAAGAAGTATCAGTGGGTGGCAAGTCCGATGTCCCTGCACGGTGTCGTTGTAAAGAAGGACGGCACGGTGATTGACGTAAATATCGGGGAGGATGAGGGCGATCCGGTGTTCTGCATTACGGATCTGCTGATCCACCTGGCCGGCGAGCAGATGGCGAAGAAAGCCAGCGTTGTCATAGAAGGCGAGGATTTAAACCTGCTGGTAGGCAGCCGCCCGTTGAAAAAGGCCGAAGAAGAGTCCGAGAAAAAAGAGGCTGACGAAGCGGAGAAGAAGAAAGAAGAGAAAGAGCGCGTCAAAGCGCAGGTGCTGGCGGTTTTGAAGGAAAAGTACGGCATGGAGGAAGAGGATTTCCTTTCGGCGGAGCTGGAAGTGGTTCCGGCCGGGAAGGCCAGGGACTGCGGCCTGGATCGCAGCATGGTCTTAAGCTACGGGCAGGACGACCGCATCTGCGCCTATACCTCGCTGAAAGCGATTTTGGAAATGGAGGAGGTAGAGCGCACATCCTGCTGTTTGCTGGTGGACAAGGAAGAGATCGGCAGCGTCGGGGCGACCGGCATGACCTCCCGCTTCTTTGAAAATACGGTGGCGGAGCTGTTAGACCGCTCGGGGCAGTATTCGGAGCTTTCTCTGCGCCGCTGCCTGAGCCGTTCGCGGATGCTGTCCTCGGATGTGAGCGCAGGCTTCGATCCGACCTATGCCAGCGCCTTTGAGAAGAAAAACGCCGCCTTTTTGGGGCGCGGCATGTCGTTTAATAAATTCACCGGTTCGCGCGGCAAGGGCGGCTCCAACGACGCCAACGCCGAGTACATCGCTCGTCTGCGCCGTATTTTCAGCGAGGCCGGCGTATCCTTCCAGACCGCCGAGCTTGGCAAGGTGGATGTCGGCGGCGGCGGCACCATTGCCTACATTCTGGCGGAATACGGAATGGAAGTCATCGACAGCGGCCTGCCGGTCTTAAATATGCACGCATTGTATGAGCTGTCGAGCAAGGTGGACATCTACGAAGCCGTCCGCGGCTACAAGGCGTTTTTGCTGGACGGGGAAAATTGAGCTGTTTTTGAAAGAGAGAGATAAAAGTTAGAAAAAACAGTCTGTCGGGAAAGAGAAGGAAGGTGAAGGAAAGCGATGAAGATATGCAACGCGTTGGTATTTACCGAAGAGTATTCGTTTATACAGATAGATGTATTGGTCGAAGGACAAAAGATCAAAGCCATAGGTCCGAAGGGCGGGCTGAGCTGGATTGAGGACGAGGTAACAGTAGATGGCACGGGGATGTATCTGATCCCGGGGCTGACAGATATCCATTTCCACGGCTGCGCCGGCCATGATTTCAGCGACGGGACCGAGGAAGCAGTCGCGGCAATTGCCCGATATGAAGCCAAGAACGGAATCACAACGATTTGTCCGGCGACGATGACATATCCGGAGGATATGCTGCTCAAGGTCTGTCAAAGCGCGCGGGCGTACCGTGAAAAATGGGAAGCGGCAGAAAAAGATCCGCACAGCGGGCCGCTGGGCGCGGAATTGGTGGGAATCAACATGGAAGGCCCCTTTATCTCGATGGAAAAGAAGGGGGCGCAGAATCCGGACTATATTCATAAGCCGGACGTAGGGATGTTCCGCCGGCTTCAGGAAGCCGCGGGGGGCCTGATTAAGCTCTGCGACCTGGCGCCGGAGACAGAGGGGGCGATGGATTTCATCGCGGAGCTGCGCGGGGAGGTCGTCTGCTCGCTGGCCCATACCACGGCGGATTATGAAACCGCGATGAAAGCCTTTGCCCAGGGGGCGAGCCATGTAACGCATCTGTATAACGCGATGCAGCCCTATACGCACCGCAAACCGGGACTGGTCGGAGCGGCGGCGGATACGCCTGGCTGCAAGGTAGAGCTGATCTGCGACGGAAACCACATCCATCCGTCGGTGGTGCGCTCTACCCTGCGGATGTTCGGGACAGAACGCGTGGTTATGATCAGCGACAGCATGCGGGCGACCGGGCTGGCCGAGGGCCGGTATACCTTGGGCGGCCAGGATGTATGGATGAAAAACAATCTGGCCACGCTTAGGGACGGTACGATTGCCGGCTCGGCAACCAATCTGATGCAGTGCCTGCGCGTAGTAGTCAAGGAGATGGGCGTCCCGCTGGAGACGGCGGTGCGCTGTGCGGCGGTCAATCCGGCCCGTGCGATTGGGACATTTGACCGTTACGGCAGTATCGAGCCGGGAAAGGTGGCCAATATGGTGCTGCTCGATCAGGAGCTGCAGGTAATGACGGTGATTTTAAATGGAGAAGAGTACAGGGGCTGAAGAGCGGATCAGACAAGAGCTGGCGTCCTGCCGTCTATGCCCGCGTAACTGCAAAATCAACCGCCTGGCCGGAGCGCGCGGCCGATGCGGCGTGTCGGGCCGCGTGAAGGTGGCCAGGGCGGCTCTTCATCTGTGGGAGGAGCCCTGTATCTCAGGAGAGCAGGGCTCCGGCACGGTGTTTTTTTCCGGATGCAGCCTGGGCTGTGTCTATTGCCAGAATCGGGCTATCGCCGGAGGGCAGGCCGGAAAGGAGATCTCGGTCGGCCGTCTGAGCGAGATCTTTTTGGAGCTGCAGGAAAAAGGCGCGGCGAATATCAATCTGGTGACGGCGGGCCATTTCTTGGGGCAGGTTATCGACGCCTTACAACGGGCGAAGAGGGAAGGGCTGCGGCTGCCGGTCGTGTATAACAGCGGCGGCTATGAAAAGGCGGAAGCCTTGGCGCGCCTTGAGGGGCTTGTGGACATTTATCTGCCGGATCTGAAGTATGTGTCGGCGGATCTGGCAGAGAGATATTCGGGAGCGCCCGATTACTTTATCGTGGCCTCGACAGCGCTGAAGGAAATGGTGCGCCAGGTGGAAGCGGCGGGAAGCGCGGCTGCGGCCGGGAAAGCGGTAAGAGGCGGTATGGATGCGGCCGAACTGCTGCAGCCGGCCGGAACGGTTTTTGACGAAAACGGTATGATGAAGCGGGGCGTAATCGTACGTCATTTACAGCTGCCGGGCTGCCTGGAGGATTCCAAACGAGTTGTTCGATACCTATATGAGACATACGGCGATCGCATCTATATCAGCATTCTGAGCCAGTATACGCCGCTGGCCCCCTTAACGGCCTGGCCGGAGCTGAACCGGCGGGTGACGCGGCGGGAATATGACGCGCTGGTGGACTATGCGATCGGTTTGGGCGTGGAAAACGGTTTCATTCAGGAAGGGGATACGGCACGGGAGAGCTTTATCCCCCCTTTTGATGAAGAAGGAGTGTAGGAGAGCGTCAAAAAGAGAGGCGGCAGCGACATAAAGCTGGAACGGATGATCGGAATTTTAGCAATTTTACTGCAGCATGAAAAAGTAACGGCCCCGTATCTGGCCGAAACATTTGAGGTTTCCCGTCGTACCATTCAACGCGATATCGAAGCGCTCTGCATGGCGGGGGATGCGCACATCTTAATTGACCTTTCCTCCTGGTACAAATCCTCGCTGGCGCCCAAAATCGAGCTGCTGCACGAGGCGATCCAAGCGGGTCGGACTGTGACCTTTGCCTATTTCGCGCCCGGCGGGGAAACGAAGCGGACGGTGGAACCGTACGACTTGATTTTCCAGTGGACCAGCTGGTATCTGTGGGGCTTTTGCAGCAGCCGGGAAGAATTCCGACTGTTTAAGCTGGGGCGGATGACGGACGTGCGGCTGGGAGAAGCGTTTCAAAAGCGCGCGGCCCCGCTTCCTGATTTCTCCCCCCAACGGGTGTTCCCGGATGCCTATCAGATAAAGGCGGTCATTTGGCCGCAATATAAATGGCGCCTGATCGAAGATTTCGGGCCGGAAAGCTTTACGACCCAGGCGGACGGCACGCTGCTTTTTTCATTTGGATTTGCGGATAAGACGAGCGCGATCGGCTGGATCGTTTCCTTTGGGGACGGCGCGGAGCTTTTGGAGCCGGTTGAATTTCGCAAGGATATTCTTGCGTTTGCGGAGGGAATCCGGGAAAAATATCGGTAACCATGACATACGGCTGTCATGGTTGTTTTGCTACAATAGAACCACCAAAAAGACGACGGGAGGTAAAGGAGGAAGCGCATGGCGTCAAAAATAGAATTTGTGGAGTTTGTCGTGGACCAGCTGAGAGAGGCGGGGACGATCACCTACAAAAAGATGTTCGGGGAGTATGGCCTGTACTGCGACGGAAAGATTTTTGCGGTGATATGCGACGATCAGTTTTTTATCAAGATTACGGATGCGGGGAGGGCGATTTGCCCGGCTTTGGAGGAGGCCCCGCCTTACGCGGGCGCTAAAAATTATTTTCGTGTGGACGACGTGGAGAACCGGGAGCTGATGACGAGGCTGACGGCGGCCACCTGTGCGGAGCTTCCGGAGCCGAAGCCGAAAAAGAGCAGAAGAAAGGTGTAAAAATGGCGTTTGACTACAAAAAGGAGTATAAAGAATTTTACCTTCCGGGGAATAAGCCGGGGCTGATTATGGTGCCGCCGATGAATTTTATCGCGGTGCGCGGCCAGGGCGATCCCAATGAGGAGGGGGGCGCGTATAAGCAGTCGATCGGGCTTTTGTACGGCATTGCTTTCACGATCAAGATGAGCAAAAAGGGCGATCATCGGATGGACGGGTATTTTGATTTTGTGGTGCCGCCGTTAGAGGGCCTTTGGTGGCAGGAGGGCGTACAGGGAGTCGATTATTCCCGCAAAGCGGACTTTGAATGGATTTCGATGATCCGTCTGCCGGAATTTGTCACCAGAGAAGAATGGGCCTGGGCGATGGCACAAGCGACCGCCAAGAAAAAAACCGATTTTTCCAAGGTGGAATTTCTGCACTATGACGAGGGGCTCTGCGTGCAGTGTATGCATGTAGGCCCGTATGATGATGAGCCGGCGACGATTGAGGCTATGGATGCCTTTGCCCAGTCGCAGGGCGTTGCCGTGGATTTTAGCGGCGGACGCCGGCACCATGAGATTTATCTGAGCGATGCGCGCAAGTGTAAGCCGGCGAATTTAAAGACGGTGATCCGGCATCCGGTGCATTATGTGTGATGAAAAAAAGCTTGCTTTTTTGCCCGGCGGGTGATATACTGTCCTCAGTTAAAAAAATTTCATATATTCATATGCAGGGGAACCATTGTGTTGAGAAGGCCCGGAGCCTGACCCTTTGAACCTGTCAGTTAATACTGTCGTAGGGAGCGTAGC
>CANSWW010000125.1 GCA_947650845.1 uncultured Lachnospiraceae bacterium | reverse complement strand
TATGCAAATCCTTGCAGTAAGCCTCAATTGGATTGACTTCGTTTTTACGCCATGATATAACAATGGCATAGACAGCAAACGTTTGCAGGAACTGAGCCTCCACAATGCGCAGTGTGGAGCAAAAATCAGAAAATCACAGAAGGAGATATCTGTTATGGCTAAGGTAAAAAATTTCAAGACTATTTTCCCGGCGGTTTCCGTTCCACTGAACGAGGATTTTTCGATTAACGAAGCGGAGTTCCGCGTATACCTTCGCTGGATTAAGAGCTTCTACGGCAAGGGAATCGAAGGCCTGGTCTGCAATGGCCACACCGGCGAGATTACCGGTCTGACCCGCGCAGAGCGCAAGCGTGTCGTAGAAATCTGTGCAGAAGAATGCGGCGATGTGATGACCATCATTTCCGGCGTAAACTGCGAAAACACGCAGGAATCCATCGAGATGGCTGCGGAAGCAAAGGCGGCCGGCGCAGACGGAATCCTCCTGATGCCTCCTCATATGTGGCTCCGTTTTGGAATGAACCCCGACGCTCCCTTTGAGTATGTAAAGGATGTAGCCGAAGGCGCGGATATCGACATTATCATCCACTTGTATCCGGCGACCTCCAAGGCCTTCTATCCGGTCGAGACCCTGATTAAGATGTGCAAGGAAATCGATCATGTAAAATGCATTAAGATGGGGACCCGCGTTACCTCGATCTATGAGCATGATGTACGCCTGCTTCGTCAGGAATGCCCGGACATTTCCCTCATCACCTGCCATGACGAAACGCTGTGCGTCAGCTGGTTCCCGGGAATGGACGGCGCGCTCATCGGTTTTGCCGGCTGTGTGCCTGAGTTAATCTGCCCGGCACGCGAGGTATTCGCCAATCCCGACAAGCACACCTTAAAGGAAGCGCAGGATTGGTCGGATCGCATTTACCATATTTCCCAGGCCATCTACGGCGGCGGCCAGCCCTCCGGCGAAGCGCATGCGCGCCTGAAAGAAGCTCTGTATCAGCGCGGTATTTTCAGCAACGCTCTGATGCACAAGCCCGTGCTTCCCCTGAATCAGGAGGAGAAAGACTGGGTTGCCCTGGGCCTTGAGCGCAGCCAGCTGCCTAAGGTCGATATGGCTCAGTACAAATAAAAAATCCAACCATAGTCTACATACTGCCAAAAAGCTGCAGGACGCTACCGTAAAAAGCAGCGTCCTGCTCTTTTTATACCGGCAGAAAACAATGCGCATTACCGCCCTGGCATATGGCAATCAAACAGTGCGCATAAGAGATAGAAGAAGGGAGATAATCTATGAGCGAAAAAGATAGCAGCCAAACCGTTTTTGGAGCCGATGTCAAACGGCTCCCGGTCAAAGAACTGATGAAACGCATCGGCCCCGGCCTGATCGCCACCGGCATCGTCATCGGCCCCGGCGCCGTTACCACCGCCGCCATGCTGGGCGCGAACTACGGATATGACCTTGTCTGGCTGATTCTTCCGATTATTTTTATGGGGATTACCTTTATGATGACAACCAACCGACTGGCGATTATTACCGGCCTGCCGACCATTCATGCCATTCGGAAATATTATGGCCCCGTTGCCTCAGGCGTGGTGAGCGTGGCGGTGTTTTTATCCTGTCTCTTCTTCACGATGGGAAACATTTCCGGCACGGGCGCAGGAATGAACCTGATTACCGGTATCAACTGGAAGCTGGGTTCTCTCTTTATGATTGCTATCGTCCTGTACTGCTATTTCGCGAAAAACGTATATTCCAAGGTAGAAAAAATCATCACTCTCTGCATCCTGGCCATGATTCTCTCTTTTTACGCGACCTTAATCGGCGTCGGCGGGCCGGACGCAGGACAGCTGGCCAGCGGCCTGGTGAGCTTTCGGGTACCGGCCGGGAGCCTGACTACGGCGCTGGCCTTTATCTCTACCAACGCGGCGGTTACGGCCGGTATCTATTCCACGTATCTGGGCAAGGAAAAGAAATGGCGCAAGGAGGATTTGTTTAACGGCGTTATGTTTACCGACGCCCTGGTTCATGTCATCAGTGTGGTGCTGATATCGGGAGCGATCATCCTGGTAGGCGCGATCGTACTGCACCCGCAGGGGCTGAAGATCTCCGCGCCGGCGCAGCTGGCGGAGCTCTTGGTTCCGATTATGGGCAGCGCGGCCAAGTACATCATGGGGCTTGCGTTATTAGGAGCCGGCTTTTCTTCTCTGCTGGCGAATACGCAGCGCGGCATGGTGCTGCTGGGCGCAGGCTTTGACAAGGATGTGGGGCTGGAAACAAAGTTCATCCGCTTTGGCTGCCTGGCCTGCCTTATTTTCGCGATGATCGTCTGCTACAGCTATGACGGCTCGCCGACACAGCTGATTCTGATGGCCAACCTGGCCACCTCCATCGCAACGCCGGTAGGCGGGCTGTTTATCCTGCTGCTTCTGTGGCGGAAGGATGTAAACGAGGGGTACAAGACTCCGACGGTTCTGCGCGTCTGCATGACCATCAGCTATGTATTTGCGGTGATCATGACCATATCGGCCCTGTCGACGCAGATCCCGAAGGCTTTGGCGGCGCTGGGACTGTAGGGAACGAATCCGATCCATACAAAAATATCCTAAAAGAGGGCTGTCATTCCGGACAGCCCTCTTTTTCAGCCTTCCAATAGATACAAGCAAGAAGAACGGCAGGATTATACCTCGATCCGCAGGATATCGTCCCCCTGCGTAAGCTCCCCCTCGGCCAGCCAGGTCTGCCCGGCGAAGCGGTCGCTGTTCGTGACTGCCATAATCACCACGGCCGGATGCCCGGCCGCGCGGACGCGTTCCAAATCCATCGTAAGCAGCGGCTGCCCTTTGCGGACCTTCTGCCCTTCCTTTACATGGAGGGTAAAGCCGTCGCCGTTCATCTCCACCGTATCAATGCCGGCATGGATCAAAACCTCCGCGCCGCCAGGGCCTAAAAGGCCCAGCGCGTGCTTGGAGTCCTGGATAACGGAGACGACCTTGGCGTCAAAGGGCGCGTAAATCTGCCCGTCGGCCGGTTCGATGCCGCAGCAAGGGCCGAGTATCCCCCCGGCAAAGGCTTCGTCGGGAATCTCGGCCATAGGCACGAACGTCCCGGCCGTCACGGCGCCGGCGACGACCGGACCCTGCGGCTCATTCTTTTTATTCTTCAGCGAATCAAACAGACCCATATATATTACCTCCCTATGATTTCAGGCAGTCTGCATACTACCTGATTTTAGATATTGTCGCCGTTTTGGCGAATGGTTTCCTGATACCAGTAGAACGATTTCTTCTTAGAGCGCGACAGGTCCTTCAGCTCATGCTCTTCGCGGTTGACGCGCACGAGGCCGTAGCGCTTGGAGAAGCCCGAATGGCCGGAGACGATGTCCATAAAGGACCAGGTGCAGTAGCCAAGGAAGCCTACGCCGACGTTCATAGCCTTTTTGACGGCCAGCAGGTGGCGCGAAAGGTAGTCGATCCGGTCGTCGTCGATGACCATGCCGTTTTCGTCCGGCGTTTCTTTGTTGCCGAAGCCGTTTTCGGTGATCAGAAGCGGCAGGCGGTAACGGTCCCAGAGCAGGCGGCAGACGCTTTCCAGGCCGATGTCGTCGATTTCCCAGCCCCACAGCGTGGCGGAGAGGTTCTGGTTTTTGACGACCTGGTAGATGCCGGCCTCGCGGTCGGGAAGCAGCTTGATCGCAATGTCGCCGATTTTATTATTTTCGTCGGTGGGGAAGGCGGAAATACTTTTGGAGGCGTAGTAATTAAAACCGATGAAATCGGGGCGGTTTTCCCGCATCAGCTCCATATCGCCGGGAAGGATCGGCGGCATCATGCCGCGGTCCTCCAGGTAGCGGCGGAAGGTTCCGTTGTATTCGCCGTGTACGTTCATGTCAAGCACGTAATAATTGCGCAGGTCCATTGCGTCCAGCCAGGCCAGCGCGTCGGCCGGCCGGTTGCTGGTGGGATAGAGCATGTCGAAGCAGACGGCCGGGCCGATTTTGCCGTCTTTTACCAGCTCGTGGCAGGCTTTAAAGGCCCGGGCGGCGGCTACGCACATGTGGTGGTTGGCGAGGAAGCCGGCTTTTTCGGTTTCGTGGATATCGCCCTCTGAGAGCCCTAGGCGGAAGGGCATGTGGACGACGTGGTCCTGCTCGTTGATGGTGAGCCAGTATTTGACGCGGTCGCCGAAGGTTTTGAAGCAGAATTCGGCGTAACTTACGTAGTCGTCGATGCTGCGGCGGTCGAGCCAGCCGCCGTACTGCTCAATCAGGCCCTGCGGGTATTCAAAGTGGTAGAGTGTGACGATCGGCTCGATGCCGGCGGCGATGAGCTCGTCGATCAGGGCGTTGTAGAAGTCCACGCCTTTTTGGTTGACGGCTCCGTTGCCCTGCGGGAAGATGCGGGTCCAGGCGATGGAGAAGCGGTAAGCCTTTAGGCCGCATTCTTTCATCAGGGCGACGTCTTCTTTGTAGTGGTGGTAGTGGTCGCTGGCAACCTCGTAGTTGCAGATGGAAGGGTCTTGCTTGCGGACGTCCATGACGGACAGCCCTTTGCCGTCCTCATGGGCGGCGCCTTCGCACTGGAATGCGGCGGTTGCGCTGCCCCATAAGAAGTTTTTGGGGAACGGGCGGATGTTTTTGGTTTCCATGGTTTTGTATCCTCCTTGGTTCTATGCGGTTTAATCTTCGTCAAAGCCGATCAGCCAGGTCACGATAAAGCCTAGGACGGTCGCGATGACGGCGGCGGCGCAGGCTAAGTAGAAGTTGCTCATGGCGCCGCCCATGAAGATCGGCAGCGTTAAGAAGGAGCAGGAGGCGGTCGCGAAGGCCCGGATGTCGAAGATGCCGATGAAGATGCCGGTGATCGCGGAGGCGATGATGGCGGAGACAAACGGCTTTTTCAGGCGCAGCAGGCAGCCGTATACGGCGGGTTCGGTGACGGACAGGGCCGCGGTGATGCCGGTGGATATGCCGGCCTGCTTATTTTCGGCTTTTTTGGCTTTGACGCCGACGGCCAGCGCGGAGCCGGCGATCGCCAGGTTGGCGGCCAGGGCTTTGGAGAATAAAAGCGAGGAGCCGACGGCGGCGATTTCATTGACAATCAGCGGCGTAATGATGGTGTGCATGCCGACCATGACAAGCACCGGGTGCAGGGCGGAGAGGACCGCCATGCTGAGGCCGCCGAAGCTGGTCATCCAGACGCAGAAGTTGGCCAGGGCCGTACCGATCAGGGTGCCGATCGGGCCTAAGGCGAGCAGGGTCAAGGGGAACATGACCATCGCCAGGACGAAGGGGCGGATGATGGCTTTTATGGCGTTGGGCGAGTAGGTGACGATCACTTTGTCAAGCATCGCCATGACCGGAACCATCAGAAGGGCGGGGACGATGTTGGAGGTGTATTTTACGGTCATCAGCCCGATTCCGAAGAGGGAGAGGCCTTCTACGCCGGTGACCGCGCCGGAGCACAGGGCCAGCATGATGAAGGCGGCTACGTATTCGTTTGTTTTGAGCCGGCGGGCGGCGGCGAAGGCGACCAGCACCGGCAGGTAGGAGTAGGCCGCGTTGGCCAGGGTGTTTAGCAGGATGTAGGTCGAGGATTCGGCGTTTAGCAGGTGGAAATTGGTCAACAGGGCCAGGATGGCGCTGATGAGTCCGGAGCCGATCAGCACGGGAAGCGTGGGCGTGATGCAGCCGGAGATATAGGCGAATACGGTGTTAATGGGGGACTCTTTTTTCTCCGCGGCTGTTTTGACGGGCGTTTTGGCGCTCGTGCCGGGCAGCAGCGGGGTGATTTCGTTGTAAAGCTGTTCTACGGCGGGGCCGATGATGATCTGGTATTGGCCGGCTTTGTTGATGACGCCCTGGACGCCGTCGAGGGCTTTTAGGGCTTCTTCTTGTACCTGGGCCGCGTCTTTCAGGACGAAGCGCAGGCGGGTCATGCAGTGCGTGTGCGTTTCGATGTTGGCGGCGCCGCCGACCAGCTCGATGATTTTGGGTGCGGTTTCTTTGTAATTCATGTGGTGTCCCTCCTGTTGGTATTTTTATTTTATTCGCCGGCGTTTAGGAGCCGGGCGATGTGGATCGTTAGGTAGGTGCATTCTTTTTCGTCTACCTGGATTGCATATTGGCGCTCGAGCCGGGCGATGATTTGGCGGGCGCATTCGTAGGCTGTCTTATACTGGCGGCGGACAAGGCGGGAGATTTCGTCCTCGCCTTCGTCCCAGAAGGTGTTTTGGATCATCCGTTTGGCAAAAAACTGCAGATGGGTGATGAAGCGGGCGAAATCGACGCTTTCCCGGTCTAAGGTGAGATCCAGGTGTTCTTCTACCGTGTTGACGGCGATTTCGATGATGGCGTTGGCGCGGTAGCCGTCCTGGGCTTCTAAGTCTAGCTCGGCGTTGATGATATGCAGGGTTATGTAGTTGGCTTCGCCTTCGTCGATCGGCAGGCCGAAGGTGCTGATCATCATGTCGGTGACGTCCTGCGCGATTTTGAATTCTTCGCGGTATAAAAAGCGGACGTTCCAGAGGACGTTGTTGTCAAAGCGGATTCCCTGCCGGTAGCGCTCTAAGGTGGTGTGGATGTGGTCGACGAGCGGGAGCAGCAGGTGTTTTTTGTGAATGCTTTTGGAGCTGCAGCCGGCGATGTAGTCGGTTACCTGGATGCCGAAGGTGATGACTTCGGCGGGGATTTCCCGGATCATCGTTATGAAGCGGTCTTTTTCGGCCTCGTCTTTCATGGTGAATATTTTTTGTATCGTTTCCGGATTCAGCGGGTCCCCTTTTTTGCCGTGAAAGCCGATGCCTTTTCCGACGACGATGATTTCGTTTCCCTGGCTGTCCTCGGAGAATACGAGGTTGTTGTTGACGATCTGCGTGATTTTCATGGTTTGGCTGCGCTCCCCCCTGGCTGTGGGCTGTTGCGGTTTTTGGGTATAAAAAATACCCACAACAAAAAGAATGTCTTTTTGCCGTGGGTATTGCTCTTTCGATGACAAGCCCTCGCTTTATGGGGACAGTATAGCATAGGGGGACGGATTTGGCAAGGGGGTTTTTTATGTTTTTTGCCGCGTTATTTTTGCTATTTGGGGGCTTATTGGGGGGAGTTTATGTTTGGGGCTCCCGGATTTAGGGAGCCAGTTCTTCATTTCCGTAGGTTAGGTACTGGACGACTACGGTTTCCAGCGTGGTTTTGTAGCTGATAAAGGAGTAGGTATTTCCTCCTGCGTCGGTGTATTGGATGAACATATCGTGATGTCCCTTTGCTCCTTCTTTTTCGGGCATTTCCCAGAGCCGCAGGGTCGTGCCGTCGCCATAGTCGAGGACTACGGGCTCGCCTTCCGGCGCTTTCCCGCTCTCGCGGCCGGATTTGTTCAGGGAAAGATAGGAAAAAATGCCGTACATGTTTTCCTCTGAGACGCGGTAGGTCTTGCCGTTTACTTCGGCGATCAGGCTGTCGTTGGCGTAGGCGTAGGTGGTGCTGTTGGAGAGGTTGGCGATAAACTTGGAGAGACGTTTTTGGTATCCGATGAACCATGCGACGAAGATGACCGCAACGATCAGGAATCCGGCGGCCAGGGCCAGCGGGAGATAGACTCCGACGTCTTTTTTGGTTTTTTGATCTCGCTTGACTCTGTCGTATAATCCGCTCATGTGCGTATCCTCCCGGCTGCCCGCGTCTTAGAGATGGTTGGGAGCAGCTTACGGGCTCCTTTCATTCTGGCAGATGCGTGTTTTATTTTGTTTTTTATTTTATCATATCGTCGGTGATTTTTCCAGCAAAAACGGGAGGGCGACGGCCGGGAGCCGGTAGGATGCCCGGCCGGTTCTTGCAATTTTTATGTGTCATTTTGCCTTCCGATTTTCCCCGTCGACAAATGCAATAGATTCGCAGCGGTTCTCAACAGCACTCTGAACACCGCCTTCATCATTTCCAATGCATAGCACACCAGATGCCTCCCCGCAAAGAAAAACCGCTCCTTCGGACTTTGCAGTTTTTTGCCGTATTTTCTGTATTCCCAGTAATATTTTCCGATATAAAAGCACAGCTCGGCCAGAAGGACCCCTCCGATTACATCCACC
>CANSWW010000124.1 GCA_947650845.1 uncultured Lachnospiraceae bacterium | reverse complement strand
TAAGCTCGGTATCGGCCGCTACCCGATGGCGGCTGCCGGCCGGCATCCGTACCACGTCTCCCGCGCAAACCTTCCGCTCGACTCCATCCACAAGGGCGCGTCCGGTCCCGGATAATACCGTCCAGACTTCGTCGCGATGCTCATGGCTGTGATAATTCATCGCATGGCCCGGATTCAACGTCACCTTGATCGTCAGGCTCCTCTCTTCTTCGTCCAGGATCTCAAAATTGCCCCAGGATTTCTCGGCAAATTTGACGCTCTGCTTCAGGCGATCCACATAAGGTTTGATATAGCTGGACTGCTCCCGGTCCGATACGAGAATCCCTTCCGGGCTGGCCGCCACAATCAGATTTTTTACCCCCATGCACAGCACAGGCAGATTCAGTTCGTTGATGATGCTCACTCCATCGCAGGTCTCGTTCCGGACCGCCTGGCCGATGGTCGGCTCGCTCATCTCCTCGGTCAGCGTATTCCAGGTGCCCAGATCCTTCCACTGTCCCGCAAAACGCATTACCTGGATCCGCGGTTCCTGCTCCACGACCGCATAGTCAAAGCTGATCTTTTTCAGCGTCTCATACTTTGCATAGAGATCCCGATAGTCCGTAAAGTCTAAAAGCTCATGTGCCTTCTTCAGCACATACCCCAGCTTGTAGGCAAAAACTCCGCCGTTCCAGAGGGCCCCCTCACGGATATAGCGCTCTGCGGTCGCGGCATCCGGTTTTTCCTTAAAGGTCTTAACCAGGCTGGTTTCGTCGCTCGTCTCCGGAATGATATAGCCGTATTTCTCACTCGGATAGGTGGGCTCAATCCCCATCAGCACCAGATTCGCCTCGCCCCGGCCCGCCAGCTCCCCCAGCTGTTTCAGTGCTTCAAAATACGAATTATCCACATAGGGATCCACCGGGCAGACGATCACTACCTCGTCCGTCGCTAACTTTTCCACGTCCGCCAGATAAGCGGTTGCCAGGGCAATCGCCGGGAAGGTATCCCGGCGGCAGGGTTCTATGCTGATCCCCACCTCCTCTTCCAGCTGGTTGCGGATGGCCGATACCTGGGTTTTAGAGGTGGCAATCGTCACGGTCGCCGCTGCGTCTACTTCCCGGATCTGCCGGTAAACGCGCTGTACCATGGATTCGTAGCCGCCGCCCTCTTTTTTAAACAGCTTGATAAACTGCTTGGAACGAATTTCATTTGACAAAGGCCACAAACGCTTGCCTGAACCGCCGGACAACAAAACGATATTCATAGGCCCCTCCCTCATCGTTCGGCCCGCATAGGGTTATTTTTAAAATCCTCATACGCCAGACGGATGCCGTCTCGCAGTTCGGTCCGGTACTTCCAGCCCAGCTTCTCCAGCTTGCCGACATCCAAAAGCTTGCGCGGCGTTCCGTCCGGACGGGAAGGATCCCAGCGGATCGCTCCCTCATAGCCCACCGCCTCGGCCACCAATTCGGTCAGCTCCTTAATCGTCAGCTCTTTCCCCGTGCCGACATTGACCGTCTCATTGCCCGAATAATGGTTCATCAAAAACAGACAGGCATCCGCCAGATCGTCCACATACAAAAACTCCCGCAGCGGCGCGCCGGTCCCCCAGCAGGTCACCTCGCTAAGCCCCTGCTCCTTCGCCTCATGGAAGCGGCGGATCAGCGCCGGCAGCACGTGGCTGTGCGTCGGATGATAATTATCATTGGGCCCATACAGGTTGGTCGGCATTGCCGAGATATAGTCAGTCCCATACTGCCGGTTCAAAAACTCACAGTATTTCAGACCAGAAATTTTGGCCAGCGCATAGGCCTCGTTCGTTTTTTCCAGCTCCGAGGTCAAAAGACAGCTCTCCGGCATCGGCTGCGGTGCCAGACGCGGATAGATACAGGACGAACCCAAAAACAACAGTTTCCGACACCCGTTCTGCCAGGCCGAATGAATGACGTTCATCTCCAGGACAATATTGTCGTACATAAAATCGGCCAGGGCCTCCGAATTGGCTACAATACCGCCTACCTTGGCCGCCGCCAGAAATACATAATCCGGCTTTTCGGCTGCAAAAAATGCCTCCACCTCGTTCTGGCGGCACAAATTTAATTCCTTATGCGTGCGGGTAATGATATTGTGATAGCCCTCCTTTTTCAGGGCACGCACAATCGCCGAGCCCACCATGCCCCGGTGTCCGGCTACATATATTTTCGCGTCTTTCTCCATCATTTGTATCCCCTCCTAAGCTTTGATGCCGTTCTCCCCGTCCCAGCGCCGGAAAAATTCATGCAGCGCTTCCTGCCAGGGACGCACCGGGTTGCCGATCGTGCAGCGCAGCATCCGATTATCCAGCGCGCTCCAGGCCGGCCGGTCGGCGGCCTCCGGATGCTTTTCTTTATACTCGGCGCTGGTGCAGGGCGATACGGACGCCGGGATCTTTCCCTCGGTCATGATCGCCGAAGCGAATTCGTACCAGGAGCAGATGCCCTCGCCGGTGCAGTGGTACACGCCGTATTCCTCTGTGGCCGCCAGCTGTAACAGCACATGGGCCAGATCCACCGCGTTCGTCGGATTGCCCAGCTGGTCGTTTACCACCTCCAGCTTGCCGAATTTACGGCCGGCGTTCACCATTGTTTTTACAAAATTCTTGCCATAATAGCTGTAGAGCCAGGCTGTGCGCACAATGAAGGCCCGATGGCAGAACTGTTCCACATAACGCTCTCCCCGCAGCTTCGTCGTGCCGTAAGCGCTGATCGGATTTGGCTGGTCGGCTTCGTCGAGCGGAATCCCGCCGTTTGCCTGGCCGCTGAACACATAATCCGTCGAAACATGCACCAGCTTGGCCCCGATCCGCTCGCAGGCCATCGCCAGATTGCGCGGCCCGATCGCATTGGCCGCAAAAGCCGTGTCATGGCTGGTTTCACAGCCGTCCACATTCGTAAAAGCGGCGCAGTTAATCACCACGTCCGGATGAATTTCTTCTATATAAGAAAGCGTCGGCTGCAGCCGGGAGATGTCCACATCGGGAAGGTCTACGGATACCACCTTTGCATTTTGCAATTCCTGCGGAATCGGTCCCAGCTCGCTGCAGCCGCTGTGCAGCTGTTTTAATATTTCCGTTCCCAGCTGGCCTCGACAGCCGGTAATTAAAATTGTCATTGGGAGTTCTCCTTTCATTATTCTCGCCCGTGTTTTCAGGGCATAGTGGCACACACTTGTGGTGTTTCCGTTTTATAGATGCGCGTACCGCCAGTCCTCGCTTGATTTTCCCGTGATATGCAGGACATCCGAATTTACCATCATACTCACCAGACCCTCGAAATCCGTCTTGCGCTTCCAGTTCAGCTCCGTCTCCGCTTTTGTGCAGTCGCCCCACAAAAATTCCACCTCCGCCGGACGGAAGAATTCCGGCGAAACATCCACCAGCAGCCGGCCCGTGCGGGCGTCGTATCCCTTCTCTTCGAGGCCCTGTCCCTCAAAGCGAATCTCGATCCCCACTTCCTTAAAGGCCATGGCTACGAATTCACGCACCGTATGGGTCTGATTCGTGGCAAGCACATAATCACCGGGCTTGTCCTGCTGCAGCATCCGCCACATTCCTTCCACGTAGTCGCCGGCAAAGCCCCAGTCGCGCTTCGCGTCCATATTGCCCAGCGACAGCTTTTCCTGCTTGCCGGCCAAAATATTGGCTACCGCCAGCGTAATCTTGCGCGTCACAAAATTCTCGCCGCGACGGGGCGATTCATGGTTAAACAGAATACCGTTGCAGGCAAACAAATCATAGGACTCGCGGTAATTGACGGTAATCCAGTAAGAGTACAGCTTCGCCACGCCATAGGGGCTCTTGGGATAAAACGGGGTCGTTTCGCTCTGGGGCGCGGTCTCCGGGATGCCCCCGAAAAGCTCCGACGTAGAGGCCTGATAATAGCGGATCGGCATCCCGCTTTCTTTAATCGCCTCTAAAAGCCGCAGCGTGCCTACCCCGGTCGCCTCCGCCGTGTATTCCGGCACCTCAAAGGACACGCCCACATGGGACTGTGCCGCCAGGTTATAGACCTCATTCGGTCTCAGCTTCTCTATGAGACGCGCCAAATTGCTGGAATCCGTCAAATCCCCGTAGTGCAGATGCACGCGCGGATTCTTAATCAGATGCTCAATCCGCTCTTCGTTCCCCGCTGTGCTATGGCGGCGGATAATCCCGTGTACCTCATAGCCCTTGTCCAGCAGAAGCTCGGTCAAGTAAGAACCGTCTTGCCCGGTAATGCCTGTTATCAATGCAACTTTTTCCATATTTTTTCTCGCTTTCTTAGGATTTCTTTTCACCGAACTTTGCAAAAAAACTTCCATGTGCCAGTATATCGTAGTATAATGCATTTAGCAACGGGCAAACTTGCTTAGAAACAGTAAAATATTGCTGCCCATTTTCGTATGTGCTTACAGGAGGTTCTTTATGGCCGTAGAGTTTCAATCCTTCTCTTCGAGCGGCGTCTGTGAATCCCGACGACAGCTCCACACTCCCAGTCCCTTTGCCCGCAACGCCTTGTTTTACGTACAGGAGGTCGGTACGCTGCAAAGCATTCGAAGCCATCTGTGCAGTCGGAAAGAGTTGGATTCCTTCCTATTTATATTAGTGCTGTCCGGCCGCGGACAAATCACCCACCAAAAGCACTCCTATCCGCTGTCCGGCGGTGACTGCGCGCTGATTGACTGCCACAGCCCTTATTCGCATTTGAGCAGCGAAAACGAGCCGTGGGAGTTAATGTGGATCCACTTTAACGGTCCCGCAGCCCGTTCTTATTATTCCTGTTTTATTAAAAATATACCCACCGGCATTTTTCATGCCAAAGAAAGCTCGCTTTTCACGGCCCCCATTCTGCAGCTTCTTGAGACAGCCGCCCATACGGACCAAACTTCGGAGCTTCTGTGCTCCAAGCTGATTACAGATGTTTTGACGCTTTGCTTCACGGTCCCGCAGCAGAACGAGGCCATGCCGCCGGATCGTGTTGCCGGTAAAGTGCAGGCTGTCAAGGACTATATTGACTCTCATTTCCAGGAGCGGTTATTGTTAGACGACCTAAGCCAGCAATTCTTTGTGAGTAAATTCCATCTGTCCCGCGAATTTAAGCGCGCCTATGGCGTGACTCTCGGCAATTACATTCTCTCGCGGAGAATCACCTACGCCAAGGAGCTTTTACGCTTCAGCGACAAAAGCATTGAGGCTATTGCCGCCGCCTGCGGTGTGACGGATACCAGCTACTTCAACAAGGTTTTCAAAAAATCCGAGGGAACGTCTCCGTCCTTATACCGCCGCCATTGGGCGCACCGGCCCTGACATCGCCTCTTCTCTAATCCTCGTAAATGCTTTTCAGATCGGTCCCCGGATAAAAGAACTGCAGGATCGACGCACAATCCATTCCCTGAGCCGCCATTGTCTTGGCCCCGTTCTGGCTCATGCCGACGCCATGACCATAGCCGCCGCCATAAATCTGGTAGCCGGTCAGGTTTTCTCCCTCCCGCACCTCCTCCAGGCAGATAAAGGCGCTCGGGATGGAAGCCATCCCGTCTACGGTGGAACCGTCCTTTTTATAAATCACATAATCGCGGCTGCCCAGATAGGAGCGGACATTTCCCTGGCGCAGAAGCAGGATCGTCGCCTCCGTCCCTTCGATGCGCATCTCCGATACGATGCCGCCGGCCCCTCTGGCTGTCACGGTCATCGAGGTCACCGCCCCTAAGCCGGAAATCGGCTGCTGTACAAATTCTCCTTCTTCGTTCAGTACCAGGACATACGGGCTTCCCTCCTCTCCCAGCCTCGACAAGGACGCGTTGATGGCATTGGAGAGCGTCGTCAAATCCGCGTACAAGTTCCACCGATACCAGGCAAATTCCGTGTCAAACGTCTCATAATCCGGATTTTTAATAAAGGCCCGGAAGGTTTCCTCATCCCGTAAATCCGGCTGCTCCTCGGACAGCGACAGCATCCGGCCGATCAGATACGGATATTCCGCCGTCGTACTGCCCCAAATCTCCGTATCGGTCGAACTGCCGCAGGTCGTGGAGGAGTAATAGGCCGTAATCACATCGCCGCCATAAGACAGCACCCGGCCGGCCGTCTCCATGACTGCCTGCGTACAGACCTCTTTGAGATCCGAATTGTTATATACCTGATATTTCGTCGTATCGTCCACATGCGCGCCCTGGCTGCGGCAGGCATTGGCGCGAATCTGATTGTAGGCATAGCTTCGGGCGCAGACCGCCTGTGCTTTCAGCGCCTCCAGGCCATGGCCGGCCGGCATCTCGCTCGGTACGACGCGACAGAGATAGTCTTCCAGCCCCACTTCATTTACCACCAGTATTTTGCCGTCCGCCAAATCAAGCTCCAGGCTGCCTCGGTAGCTTGGCACGCCGTAGCTTCTCTCCAGCGAAGTAATGCGAATTTCCCCGTCGGCCTCCACCAGGATACGGCCTCGGGCCAGCTCGTCGCTCTCCGGCGTCACGGAAAATTCGCTGCCGGCCGGCCACTCGGTGGTCTGATTGTCAATCGTAATCCGCATCGGTCCGTCGCAAGAAAGCGATACCCGGTCATGGCCGCTTCCCTCAAACCCATTGTTGGAAATCAGCACGCGGATGTTTTCCACCTCGATGTTGTCAAGAGCCAGCGCGCCGCAGATCTGGCCGTCGGCTACAATGAACTCATGAACGCTGTAGCCGACCACGATATCCGCCAGTCGCTTCAATTCCACTTCGTCAAAAATTTTATACACGCGGGCCGCTTGCGACAAGGGGACCTTACCGTATCCCTGGATTTCAATATAATCGGAAGTCACCGCCAGCACTTTGCCGGCAATCCGTTCCCTCTTAACGGAAATCTTGGTCAGCTGCCCCTGCTCCAGTGTCAAATCCCCCAACGCATCCTGATAGTCCCCTTCCAGGGCCTGCACCGGAAATTCCCTTTCAAAGCCCTCCATAAAAACCGATACGCCGTCCGGTGTGTTGCCTAAAAGCCATACGTTTTCATAAGTAACCGTCGTAGAGGTGACATTAAGCACTTCCAAAAGCTCGCTGCCCAGCAGGCGGACCTCTACGCTCTTATCTATGTATTCTTCCATCTCAAAACCGCTGTAGCGGATGCGCCCCTCGCTGGTCGCCATCCTCCCTGCCGTAATATCCACGGTCTTGTCCGTACCATAAATTGTCAGCTCTGCGATCCGATAGTCCTCACATTTGAGCGCTTCTACCACAAGCTCGTAAAAGTCCCACCAATCTTCTTCGGAGACAAATTTTTCATCCCATTCACCCGTGGCCGCCTCCCCGGTTAAAAGCGGACGCCCGTCCAGACGTCCGTCCCTTGAGAGCTCTTCGGAGATTCGGCGTACCTGCCCCCAGGTTAAAAGCTCCCAGGTTAGGTCTAACGCTGCTGAGGCCGTCTCATGCTCCGACTGATCTGATTCTGTGGATATGCTCGGCCCCTCCGCGGCCCCGGCCTGACCATTCTCCGGCGCCGTCCCTTCCGTGCCGGAAGTCATATTTTCATCGGGTTCCTCCAAAATCGTCTCTTCCCAATAGCCGCGGCTGTACAAATACTGCGCGTACGGCTCATACCAGAGCGCGTTTTCCTCTACCGGCGCCAGCTCTTTATCCTCCGAAAGCTTCGCTGTGTCCGCCAACAGACTGGCGAGCGCCTTCATCGCATAAGCCTGCCTCATATATACGGTATCTTCATCCTCTGTCGAAGGCAGGTGGGAACGCCATACGGTAATGCCAACCGCTACCACCGCCACAAACAAAGCCAGGAGAATTCGTTTCCAGGTCAAGATTTTTTTCATGCTTTTTGATGTTCCTTTCACTTTGGCCTTGGTGGATCTCTTTCCTGCGCTACGACCGGCTGAAGGTACGGCCGTACATACGCCTAAGGAAAGACAGAGAGGCGGCTTACGCCGCCTCTTATCTTTTGTATAGCCCCAGAATGCCGGCCCCTGCGTTTTGACGCCTAGCACAATGCCAGGTGGGTCACCGCAAATAAGCTTCTGCCTTCCACTCGTATGGAGGCCTGACATCCGCTTAAAGATATAGGAATCCCATAAATCAAACTGTAGGTTCAAAAATACAGGGG
>CANSWW010000123.1 GCA_947650845.1 uncultured Lachnospiraceae bacterium | reverse complement strand
GGCAGTATCTTTTGCTCCGGGCCGCGCCGCTACGGCAAATTTATTCGCCTGCTCCGTCCTCCGCGGCCGGCTTCGCAGCTGCCGCGCGATCCGTCTTATCCTTCCCCTTGCGACCCTTCTCCGGCTTCTCCACCGCATTTACGGTGTCCAATGAACCCGTTGAAACCGGAAGGTTGAATTCCTGCCGGACACGGTTCTCGATATCGGCCATGATCTCCGGATGCTCCCGCAGAAACGCCTTGGCATTCTCCCTCCCCTGGCCGATCTTCTCATTGTTGTAGGCATACCAGGAGCCGCTCTTTTCCACGACATTGATCTTCGCTGCCAAGTCGAGGATATCGCCCTCCCGGGAAATCCCCTTGCCGAACATAATGTCAAATTCGGCTTCCTTAAACGGCGGGGCTACCTTATTCTTGACGACTTTAATGCGGGTGCGGTTGCCGATCACTTCTCCGCTCTGCTTGAGGGACTCAATACGGCGGACATCGAGACGCACCGAGGAATAAAACTTCAGCGCCCGGCCGCCGGTGGTCGTCTCCGGGTTGCCGAACATGACGCCTACCTTCTCACGCAGCTGGTTGATGAATACCACTACGCAGTTGGAGCGGTTGATCGCCGCCGTGAGCTTGCGCAGCGCCTGCGACATCAGACGCGCCTGCAGCCCTACATGGGAATCGCCCATATCGCCGTCAATCTCCGCCTTCGGCACCAGCGCCGCGACCGAGTCCACGATCACAATGTCGATCGCGCCGGAGCGGACCATCGTCTCGGCGATCTCCAGCGCCTGCTCCCCGTTGTCCGGCTGGGAAATGTACAGATTGTCAATATCCACGCCGATATTCTTCGCGTACACCGGGTCCAGCGCGTGCTCGGCATCGATGAAGCCGGCGATCCCCTCCCGCTTCTGTACCTCTGCGACCATATGCAAGGCCACCGTCGTCTTACCGCTCGACTCCGGGCCGTATACCTCGATGATCCGCCCCCGGGGCACGCCGCCTAAGCCCAGCGCGATATCCAGGCTCAGTGAGCCGGTGGGGATCGATTCAATATTCATATTGGCGCCGGAATCGCCCAGTTTCATAACCGAGCCCTTCCCATACGCCTTCTCAATCTGTGCCAGAGCCGCGTCCAATGCTTTTTTCTTATCTTCGTTCGCCATACTATCCTCCATGTCCGAACTAATGTTCGATTCTTGGTATCATCATACCTTACTTTTCGTTGCTTGTCAACTGGTTTTGGTGAATAAAGAGGAGTGTTTTCAGTATATCTCTTTTTCGAAGGATTGTAAAGCAAACTCTGGCACGCAAAGCATGCCGCGGCCGCCTAACCGATCAGCTCCAGCAGCTGTTCCCTCGACAGGCCCGCCAGGCCGCCCGTCTCCCCGCTGAGGATTTCATCCGCCAGGTTCTTCTTCGCCTCCTGCATCTGTAAAATCTTTTCCTCGATCGAGTCCTTGACGATCAGCCGGTATACCGAAACCACCTTTTTCTGGCCGATGCGGTGGGCACGGTCGGTCGCCTGGTTCTGCACGGCCAGGTTCCACCAGGGGTCGTAATGGATGACTACGTCGGCCCCGGTTAAGTTCAGCCCCGTGCCGCCGGCCTTTAGGGAAATCAGGAATACCGGCGTATCGCCCTCATTGAAGCGGCGCACCAGCTCGATCCGCTTTTCCTTCGACGTCGCCCCGGTAATCTTATAATACGGGATCTTTTCCGCCGTCAGATCCTCCTCCAAAAGCTCCAGCATCGTCGTAAACTGCGAGAATAGAAGGATTCTGTGCTCGCCCTCGATCGCGCTGCGCACCAGATCCATGCAGGCCTCCCGCTTGGCCGAACCGCCGTTGTAATTCTCCAGATAGAGCGTCGGGTCGCAGCAGACCTGCCGGATCTTGGTAAGCTCCGCCAGCACCCGCAGCTTATTCTTTTGGAAATTCTCGTCGCTCTGGGCCTTTAAGAGCTTGCGCATATGCACGACCTGCGCGTCATACAGCTTCTGCTGCTTGTCCTCCATGCGGGCGAAACGCGTTTCTTCCAGCTTGTCCGGCAGATCCTTCAGCACCTCCTGCTTCAGACGCCGCAGAATAAAGGGCGATACCATTTTTTTGAGCCGCTTTGTCGCTTCCTCGTCGCGGTTTTTGGCAATCGGCGTCTCCAGCTCCTTTTTAAAGACCTCATACCCATACAAAAAGCCGGGCATCAGGTAATCGAAAATGCTCCACAGCTCGCTCAGACGGTTCTCGATCGGAGTGCCGGTCAATGCAAAGCGCGTGCGGCTGTGCAGGATCTTTACGGCCTTAGAGGCCGCCGTCACATGGTTTTTGATGTACTGCGCCTCATCGAGCACCTGGTAAACAAAGCGGCATTCCTCATATTCCACAATATCCCGCTTTAAGAGGTCGTACGAGGTCACCAGCACATCGTACTCCTGATAACGGCGCAGCTTCTCGGCCCGCTCCTTCTGCGAGCCGACCATCAGGCATACCGATAATGCCGGCGCGAAGCGCCGAAGCTCCTCCTGCCAGTTAAATACGAGCGAGGCCGGAGAAATAATCAGCGACGTGCCCTCCCCTCCCTCCTTTTTATAGGCCAGCAATACCGATATCATCTGCAGCGTCTTGCCCAGGCCCATGTCGTCCGCCAAAATTCCGCCGAATCCATAGGCATCAAGCGTCCGCAGCCACTTATAGCCGGTGGTCTGATACTTGCGCATGATTTTGCGTAAATCCTCCGGAACCTCAAAATCCGACTCGTTTACCGTCTTGAACTCCTTGACGAGCTTCTTAAAGCGGCGGTCACGGGAGGCATAGAGCCCCTCGCTCTGCCCCATCATCTGATCTAAATACAGCGCCCGATACATCGGCAGCTGCACGTTCCCCTGCACAAATTCCTTCGGCGAAAGCCGGAGCGTCTCCATCATCTGGCAAAGCGCCGCCAGGCTGTCGTCCTCCATATTGAGGAAATCACCGTTTTTCAGACGATAAAACCGCTTTTTCTCCCGGTAGCCGGAGAGGATCTCCAAAAGCTCCTCGCGGGACATATCCTCCGAGGAAATATCCAGGTTCATCAAGTCACTGCCCAGCGATACCCCGACCGAAACCTTAGGTCGTCGTCGGATATTCAAATGGCGGAAACGGTCGGTGCTATGGACCTCTCCCAGCATCAGCAGCTGATCCACGCCGCTCTCCAGCACCCGGTACACCTGTTCCTCATCCCATCCGCAATGGAACACATCCGCATCCCGGTCCGCCTCCGGAAAATATTTGCGCACCTGTCCGATGATCTCCCTCTCCCGGTTCGCGTCCCGGAAATCCTCCCGGGCCGCCACATGGCTCTTTGCCAGCAAATCCATCACCGAGACGTCCTCGCTCCCGTATACGGCACGAACCTGGCAGGAGACATTGCGCCCCTCCGCATCCAGATAAAAATGAAAGGACGCCTCCGGCGGCAGATACTCGGCCACCTCCTGCGCATCCGCCTCCTCGACCGTCCCGTAGCGGCGCAGGGCCGGAAGCAGGCTGTAGTAGAATTCCGCGAGATTTTTGCGGCCGATCCGAAAGAAAACGCCGTCATTCGTCTCGGCCCCGTAGAGCGGCAAAAATTCCTCGACGTATTCGGGACTGACACGATTCAAAAATCCATTTTCGATATAATAATAGTAGTGCGCGCCTTCCCACAGCCGCGACAGATGCCCCTTGATCTGGATGCCCTGAAATACGCCGTCCGCGTCGATGTCCTTTTCAATGCGCAGCCGCAGCTCCGGCGCCTGGTCGCGCACGCAGAGCACGCTCTTTTCCCGTGTCCGCGCCAGCCCCGGCCGGTTGCTCTCCAGATATTCCGCCGTCTTTCCCTCCAGCAGCGTATAAATCTCATCCAGCCGGCTGCCGAACAAGTCAATGCTTCCCTTTATGAAAAGACCGGGGAGATTGTAGCGGTTGATATACTGAGAAAGATTTTCCTGCCTGTACTTTTCCTCTTTTACGGCCCGTGTGATAAAATCATAGTAGCCCTGCGATTCGCTCTCAAAGCGGCTCACGGCAAAATCCACCTTCAGATTCGCGCCAAACGACACCTCCTGCCGGTCGTTTACCGCCTCCACCAGCTCCGTAAGATTTTTGACCAGGTACATCTTTTCACGGCCGATGCGGAAAGAGAGCTTCATCTGCTCCCCATTGCTCTCCAGACGCGGCTCCAGCTTCAGCTCCGCTGCCGTCTCCTGTACCTCCGGCTGGCTCTCCAGCCCCCGCCGGCCCCGAAACTGCCACAACACGCGCGCGCCGCTTAAATCCGTTGTGTCCCCCGGGCTGTATTCCTTCAGATAATCGGCCAGCAGGTATAAAAGCGCCACCTCGTGCACGCACGGACCGCGCCCGTCCCCATAGCCTCTCGCATACTGGGAGCCCCAAAAATATCGGCCGCAGCCCTGTGTCTCGCAGCGCGCCTCAAGGATCTGCGTTTTATCAAACGTGATCTGCAAACCATACGAGCGGCCGCCGGCCAGGAAACGGCCCTTCGCCACCCCTTTATTTTCTTCGCGGCGGTTTTCGTTCCTATAGCCAATCGACACCTGATCGAGCACCACCAGCCCTTTTTCAATCATCTCCTGCGCTTCCCGGCAGATCCCCTTTGTCAGCTGCAGGGAGCTTGTCATCTGCGCAAGATTAAAATAGGAATACCCCGGCATCTCCCGGATGATTTTCCCAAACGGATCCTCGGCCGGCTCCTCGGCGTCGTCCGAAACGGACGCAACGTCCTCCTTTAATTTCGCCTGCGCCCGCCGCCGCTCGATCGCCGTCAGCACGGCGGCCATATGCTTGCAGTAGTGGTGCTCCTGCGCATAGGGACAGGTGCAGCTCATCGAACGGATCACCTTTCCGGAGATGCGGATTTCCACATGATACGGGATGCTGCCCCGTACCGTAGCCGCGTAGCCGCCGCCCAAATATGTCAAATCTTTTACTTTGCCGGCGTTGTAATACTGCCGTCCCCGCTCTAAAATCTGTTTGCCGAATATAATTCCCCAGTTCATCCGCTGCCGCCTCCGGTTTTTGTTCTGTTATGAGGGCCCGCGCCATATGCCTTTTGGCCCTGTCTTTTTATTGTAACGTACTCTCTGCGAATTCGCAATTTAAAATCAACGGTTTACTTTTTTAAAATAGTCCACTAATATCTCCCGAATATGGTAATAGCGCCTGGCATAGGAATTGTCAATCCGGATCAACTCAAACCGATGGGCCGCACAGATTTTCTCCTTCTTTTGATCCCGGGCCCGCACCGCCTCATCCTCTAAGTGCTCCCGGCCGTCCAGCTCAATCGCCAGAATCGGCCGCTCCCCCTGGCCGTACTCCCGCTGGTATACCACAAAATCAAACTGTCCCGAATAAAATAAATCCATATAAGGCACGTTATCGCGAAATACCTGCTTGATGGGCACCTCTTTCTTGATGCTGCAGCGCCCTTGGCCGTTCAGCACATTGGCCAGAGCGGTACTCAGGTTTTCCAAAAACGCTTCCTCCGTCCGGGTGCCGTAGGGACGGACCCCCAATGCCCTTGAGCGGATATCCCGGGGCGTCACCACCGTTTGGCCGTTGGTGCGGACATACTGCACCAGTTCATACAGATCGTCTCCCGCCTGATTCCCGGGCGTCGCTTTCGTACTGCCGCTCTCCTTTGGTCCGCTCTTTGCCTCCATGCCGTGCAGACGCTCGATATTTTGGCTGTCGCCTAATACCACCAGCTTCTCCCTGGCTCGCGAGGTCGCCACATTGATTAGCTCTTTATTGTTTTTCAGCCAGCCGTAGGTCCCTGTGCCCGTATGGCCGGTGAGCGCCAGGGAAAACAAAATCACATCCTTTTCATCTCCCTGGAAGGAATGGACCGTGCCGCAAAAGGCATTCGTGATCCGCTGCTCCTTCAGTATTTCGTTGATGCACTCCTTTTGATTGACAAAGGGGGTAATCACGCCGATCTGCTTTCCGGGATGCTCCTTCGCATACGTGGCAATCCAGGCCGCCTCTGCCTGGGAAGCGTTTTTCAGAGAGCCTTCCCCGTCTCTTATATCCACATACAACAACGGCCGGGAGGCCGTTACCTGGCTTTCGATCTTCAGCTTGTCATTGTAATACTTTCGATTGTTAAAGCCGATAATCTGACGGTGGCAGCGATAGTGATGGCTCAAAAGCGTCTCATCGCTCACCGAATCACAGGCCAGATACGTCTTATAAATCGAATTCTTTATATAATCGTACTCCTCCGCGATCGAATAGCGTTTTTTCAGCAGCTCGTTCGTCTGCGGATTCAACGTAATCACCGGGTTGAGCTGCTGCGGGTCGCCCACCAGCATCAGGCTGCGCCCTCTGAGGACAGGCAATAACGACACCGCCACACTGCATTGGCTGGCCTCATCGAGGATCGTCATATCAAAAAAGGCCTCCGGCTCTCCCAGCTTATGCGCGGAAATACAGGTAGTCAGCACAATCGGAAAGACCTTTAAAAAGCGACGCAAATTCTCCGAGTTTGACAAATACCGTTCAAAGCGCTGTACCCGGTTCTCCGCTTCCGAAAAAATCATACGTTTCAGCTCCTGATTTTCCGGACGGTCCAGGCGTTTCACACAGCGGGCGGAGGCAAAATAAAAATAATTCAAAAGATAATACGGATCCTCCGGTAAAAGCCGCCTGACTTCTTCCATCGAAACCTCCCCCAGCTCCTTACGCCGCTTTCGCAGATTTTCATGCTGGCGGCCCTGCAAATCCACCAGGAAATTAAGATGATGCCCCTGCGTTTCCTCCAGCTTGTCCATGGCGTCCTCCGTATCCGCCAATTCCTGCAACTCCTCATAGCGGGCCAAAAGCCGTGACAGCTCCTGGCATTTTTCCTCTTCTTTTTTCTTATTGCTGTTTAATGTCTCCTCGCGAATCGGAATGCGCGCTGCTTCCTCATAGAGGCGGCGCATATAGAGAAGGGCTTCCTCCACCTTCTCACGGTTGCCCAGCCGCACCACCGGAAAGGGAATGCGCCCGCGGTGGCAATGCAAATCACATAATCCGTCAAACACGCTGTCGATCGGATGATTATTATAGGAAGCGAGCAGCACGGTCCGTTCGTTGAAAAAGGCCGTTGTGATCGTATTCAGAATGGTACTGGTCTTGCCGGTTCCCGGCGGTCCCTGCACATAAGCGAGGGGATACTTCATGGCATTGTGCACGGCCAGCAGCTGATCCAGGTTGTATTTTTGGTTCAGCAGCGCAAAGGGATATTCCTTCCGCCTTCGGGGCCGTTGCGTCATATCGCCGAAAAAAGCCCGCAGCGGATACGGCGCCTTCTCCTTGCCTCCGGCATACGCTTCGCGGATGGCATCGTATTCCTTTTGCAAATCTACCTTGCGGTCCCGGCCGACCGCAATCAGATAGGGCATGTCGTCCACCCGGCTCTCATGCGGCCAGCGGGCCGCCAGCCGGTTTTTGATCTGCTCCGCATTTTCTGCAAAATTGTCTAAAAGCCCATAGTCCTCCGGGTCTAAAAAGGAACGAATGCTCTGCTTCTTTTCCAACAGCTCATATTCGGTACAGACCGTGATTTCTTCCGCCGGACACAGGCAGGAATTCTTCACGTCAAACAAAAGGCTGCGGTAGGCCAGGACGTAAAGCCCCTTCGGAACGCGGATGCTGAGCAGATTCAGCCCCAGCTCCCTTTGCGGGATGCTCTTGGAGGCTCTGCCCGGCTCTCCCTCTCTCTGTCGCCGCTCCTTCCTTCCCCGGCCGAATTCCTCCACCAATGCCGCAAACTGCTCCTGCGATAAGCGGTACGCCCCGCACGCCTGGCATTCCCGCCACAAAATCTCATTGTCGAACAATTTTAACAGCGCGTACTCCGTATAATAGGGCGTAGTATCCATCCGATTGCATTCCGAGAGATAATTGAGAATCTTCAGATTCGCCACATTGCCAAACAAGTGCTCATACTTTTCCGGATTGGTGCGAATATCCGCAATCAGCGCCTCATTTTTACGCTCATAGGTGCCTTCGATCACAAACGTGGAGAGGATAGAGCTTATGTAGATTGTCAGACGGGCCCGCTCGCGGTTTCCCAGATGAAGGCCGCAGACAGTCAGGGACATGCGCTGCAAATCCATGTC
>CANSWW010000122.1 GCA_947650845.1 uncultured Lachnospiraceae bacterium | reverse complement strand
ATTGACTATGCCGCCGGAAAGATTACCGTGATTGCCCTATTAGAGCGATATATCAAAATTTAAAGGCTTATGAAAGGATAAATTCAAGATGATAAAAATACTCTTTATCTGCCACGGCAACATCTGCCGCAGCCCCATGGCCGAATTCATTATGAAAGACCTGGTCCAAAAAGCCGGCCTTGCATCCGCCTTCCACATTGCCTCCGCCGCCACCAGCACCGAAGAGATCGGCAATCCGGTCTATCCGCCCGCCCGGCGCAAGCTCGCGGAGCATGGCATCCGCTGCGACGGAAAGACCGCCCGCCAGCTTACACGCCGGGATTACGATCAGTACGACCTCTTGATCGGCATGGACCAGGCTAATCTGCGCAATATGCGCCGGATCTGCGGCGGCGACCCGGACGGCAAGCTGCATCTGCTGATGGAATATGCCTGCCCGCCGGGAGAATGCCCCGGCGAGGTGAGCGACCCCTGGTACACCCGCAATTTTGAGCAAACCTGGACCGACGTACTGGCCGGATGCCAGGGGCTGCTGCGCCGATTCTTATAAGTTTCTTCTCAAACATCCTACCAAAAAAATCCGCCTCTTCAAGCTCCTATTTTCTGGAAAAATGAATAGCCCTTCCATTTCTGGATTATACTAGAAATACAGAATAGAGTGAGGTGGTATGACAATGAAAAAAAGAAACAAGCATGCGGAACTTCAAAAAAAGGCCGAAATAGCTCGCCTCAGAAAGGAACTGGCCCACACCAAGGGCGCCATCGACAGCGCTCTGTGCAATTTCGAGCAGGCGCTTGACCCGACGATGGTAGACTGCTATATCTACGAATGGAAGGCCGCGCAGATGCGTTACCAGTTCCTGCTCAAATGCGTCAAGCAATTTGAGGCCAGCTAAATCTCTTGTTCCGACGGCCGATACAAAGCAGGCGGCTGCCAAAGCCCGATCTGTCACTCGTGACGACATCCCTTCTCCCGTTCTGTCGTCTTTTGTGTCTTTTCGGTCCGGCAGCCGCCTGTTTCTGAATAAAGAGCCTTTTACTGCGCCTCTACGCCAAGCACCTCATAGCCGGCCTCGGTCACGGCCGCTTTCAACGCCTCGTCGGCCACCTCGCCCGCAAGGGTAGCAGTCGCCGTTTTTTGTTCCAGATTCACTTCTGCCGCCGATACGCCCTCCACAGCGTTCAACGCCTTTTCCACTGCTGCTTTGCAGTGATTGCACATCATTCCTTCTACCTTCAAAACCTTTTTCATCGCTTCTTTACTCCTTTCATTTTCTTGCCCGCTCTTATCAGGCATTATAGGACATCCTTTTCCGGGCTCCGTAGCTACCGCCTGCGCCTCGCCGGCCGCCCGTCTCGGCTTAAAGAACCGCAGGCGCAGCGCGTTGCTCACCACGCAAACCGAGCTTAAGCTCATGGCGGCCGCGCCGAACATCGGATTCAGCTTCCAGCCAAACGCGGTGAAAAACACGCCGGCCGCCAGCGGAATCCCGACAGAATTGTAGAAGAACGCCCAGAACAGGTTTTCTTTGATGTTGCGGATCACGGCCCGGCTCAGCTGAATCGCCGTCACCACGTCCAGCAAATCGCTTTTCATCAGTACGATATCCGCTGATTCGATGGCGACATCCGCCCCGGCCCCGATGGCAATGCCCACATCGGCCCGCGCCAGCGCCGGCGCGTCATTGATCCCGTCGCCGACCATCGCCACCCGGCCACCGTTCTCCTGCAGGGCGCGCACTTCCTTTTCCTTATCCTGCGGCAGCACCTCGGCTACCACGCGGTCTACCGAAATCTGGCGGCGGATCGCTTCCGCCGTGCGCCTGTTATCGCCGGTCAGCATCACCACATCGATGCCCATCGCCTTCAGCTCTTCGATTGCCTGGCGGCTGGTGGGCTTCACCGTGTCCGCCACCGCGATCACTCCCAAAACTTCTTTCCTCGATGCGAAGTAAAGCGGCGTCTTGCCTTCTTCCGCTAACGCCTCTCCTCTGCGTGCCGCCAACGCAAGGGACTCTGCCCGTTTCCGCGCCTGGCCGCCCGCTTCCTGCGAAGCCCCCTCTGTCAGAAACTCTTCTAATAGGGCCATATTCCCGGCCGCGTACTCTTCTCCTTCGATCTCGGCCGTCACCCCCCGACCCGGTATCGAAAGAAAGCGCTCTGCTTCCGGTACGGACAGCTGCCTTTCCGACGCGAAATTCACAACCGCCTCGGCCAGCGGATGTTCGGAGGGTTTCTCCATGGCTGCCGCCAGATATAACAGGCGTTCCTCCGACTCTGTCAGCCCCCGCTCCGCCAAAGGCCCCGGCGTTGCATCGCTTGCCATCGGCGCCAGATCCGTTACGACCGGCCGGCCTTCGGTAATCGTCCCCGTCTTATCCAATACCACCGTCTTTACGGTATGCGCCGTCTCCAGGCTCTCCGCGGACTTAATCAAAATCCCGTACTCTGCGCCCTTGCCGGTGCCGACCATAATCGCCACCGGCGTGGCCAGCCCCAGCGCACAGGGGCAGGAAATGACCAGCACCGCGATCCCGATGGAAAGAGCAAAGGAGAATTCCGCGCCGCACAGGAGCCAGATCACGGCCGCGGCAATGGCGATCGTAATCACGACCGGCACAAATACGCCGCTGATCTGATCGGCCAGCTTGGCGATCGGCGCTTTGGAGCTTCCTGCTTCTTCCACCAGGCGGATAATTTGGGACAGTGTCGTATCGTCACCGACCTTTTTGGCCTCCAGCTTGAAAAATCCGGTCTTATTGATCGAGGCGGCAATCACGGTATCGCCTACGTTTTTCTCCACAGGGATGCTCTCGCCGGTCAGAGCGGACTGGTCGACCGACGAGTTTCCCTCCACAATGACGCCGTCTACCGGCACGCTTTGGCCCGGCCGTACCACTACAATATCATTTAATACAACTTCTTCGACCGGAATCTCCACTTCGACGCCGTTTCGCACAACAACCGCTGTCTTAGGCGCCAGATCCATCAGCTTGCGGATTGCCTCGCCGGTGCGTCCCTTGGAGCGCGCCTCCAGGAATTTGCCCATCGTAATCAGCGTCAAAATCGTGCCGGCCGATTCAAAATAGATATCCATGCTGAAATTCGACACCAGCTCCCAGTCGCCGTGACCCATCCCATAGCCCATCGCGAATATCGCGTACACGCCGTAGGCCACCGCCGCCGAAGCGCCGATCGCCACCAGCGTATCCATATTGGGAGCGCCCTTTATCAGGCTGCGAAAGCCTACCGAAAAAAATTTGCGGTTCATATACAAAATCGGCAGCAGCAGCAAAAACTGGGAAAACGCAAAGGCAATCGCATTCTCATCGCCATGCAGGTACTGCCGCACAATCCCCGGTACCGGCAAGCCGAACCACTCGTAAAACATATGGTGCATGGAAATGTACATAAGAGGAATCAAACAGGCAAACGACACGATCAGCCTCTTTTTCATATAGGCGATCTCAACCTTCATCGGATCCTCTCCGCGGCCGGCCTCCCTGCCTGCTTTTCCGGCGCCGCGCAGGTCAGCCCGGCCGGATGCCCCCCGCCCTGCGCGGACCGACGCGCCGTAGCCGGCATCCGTCACGGCCGCTACGATCCCGGCATCCGTAAGAACCGTCTCGTCGTACTCCACGGTCATCGAATTTGCCAGCAAATTCACGGCCGCTTCCTCTACGCCCGGAAGCTTGCGCACGGCCTTCTCCACATGCGCCTGACAGGCCGAGCAGCTCATTCCTGTTATGTCAAACTTCTGTTTCATCGTTCCCTCACTCTCCTTTACCGCCCAAACGCTTCAGGCCTCCTGGGATATCCTGTCGCGATCGCTACTTCATGGCTTTGTCAAGCACGGCCATCAGCTCCTCGATCGTCTCCTCGCTGCGGCCGGCTTCGATCGCTTCCTTCATACAGCTCTCCATGTGGGCTGCCAGCACCTCCCGGTTCACCCGGCTTAAAATCGCCTGCGTCGCCAGCAGCTGATTGGAAATATCAATGCAGTAACGGTCCTCCTCCATCATCCGCAGGATCCCGTCCAGCTGCCCCCGTGCCGTCTTTACCAGACGCTCCATCTTTTTCTTATCCGCTTTCATCTTCCCTCCAGGCAATGTATAATAAGGCAATACGTATATAAGCTTGCTCTCCTCGCTTTTGGTTGTTCCGCGTGATTTTAGTATATGCAGGGCGACCATTTCCCATCCCGTCATATACCCCACCGGGGTATAGTGCTATGATAAAACAAAAAATCCTCTTCGTCAAGTATTTTTTTACCGGCTTATCGATCGCTTTTTCGACAGGCTTAAGGGCGCGCTCGACTGTCTGCTGCAAAAAGAACGGCCGAAAAACCGTGCTCATACACACAGCTTTTCGGCCGTCTCACCCGCCTTCTCATAAGAAAGCGCCTTTTTTCGTCTATTCTTTCATAATAGGGCCTACCTGGGACATCAGGTTATCGATATCCTCAAACATCGCGCTCTTCGTCGTCCCCAGGCTGCTCGCGCGGCCGATGTGCTTCACGACCTCCTGATACTGGCCCTTAATCTTGTCGAAAAATCCGCACAGCGTCTCCAGCGCTGTCCGGGATTCGCCGATCACGCCTGAAATCTGCGTATGTACCGAGGTCGCGCCCTCCGACGCCTGCGAGATCTGGTCGAACATCTCATAGGTTTCCTGCACCTTGTCAAGGCTCCGGCTTAGCGCTTCCTTGGAAGTATCGATGCTTTCGCTCAGCTTGTCGGTTCCGTGCTCCACATCCTTCAGGTCGGTATCCACTTCGTTTGCCAGATCCTTGATCTCATCGGCCAGCTTCTTGACCTCCACCGCCACCACGGCAAAGCCCTTGCCCTTCTCGCCGGCTCTTGCCGCTTCGATGGAAGCGTTGATCGCCAGGATATTGGTCTGGTCCGCGATCGACACGATCCGGCTCATTCTCTGCTTGATCTGCTCCACGGATTCCTGCAGCGCGGCAAACGTCGTCCCCATCTCTCCAAAGTGCGTCTCGACCTCCTGCGCACTGTTTTTCAGCGTCTCGACCTCATCCTGCGCCTGATCCACCGAAGCGCCGATCTCCTTGCGTACGGACACGAAGCCTTCCGACGCCTCGTTGACACGATAGAAATTCTGCTCCAAATCCTCCAGCCGCCTCTGAAACTGCTCCGCTTCTCCTATGACGCTGTTAAAGGAAGAGCCCACCAGGCTTAGCTCCGACAAAGATTCGACCTCTTTTTGAACCAGGTCCGTATGGTACTGCTTTAAGCTGTCCATCACATAGTGCACCGGGTATAAATCCGGTTCTCTCTTCTGTTTGTTGTCCTCGTTCGATTGATGTTTTTTATGAAACAGCATGGCTCTCTCCCTCTTATTCAAATACGACGCAAGTCATGGACTGGTTGACAAACTGGTTATTGTAATGCTCCCCATAGCCTACCAGGCCCGCATGACTTCCCAGCGCGCTCATTTCCTTTAAGTATTCTCCCATATAGCCGTTTTCGCTAAACAGCTTATAACGGAACAGACAGTTGACGGAAAACACTGCGGAGCGCTTGGGGAACTCCTGGCAAATTTTGCGGATCGTCTCCTTCACAATGCTCTTATAATCCCCCAGCTCCAGCAGGACCAGCACGTCGGAGTCATTGACCTGCCGATAACAGGCCAGCGCGCTCCCGCTTACTTCTTTTATGGAAATGATGCAGGTATCCTCCCCGTTCAGCTTTCCGAAGGGGTTTTTAAAGGTCTGAGTCAAAATCTGCTGCTCGTTCACGTGAAGGATATCCTGATAGACCTGCCGGGCCGACCTTCCGTTCAGGGCGCCCATGCTGTATTTGGCCCGGTCCGTACCGGAGGCAATAAACCGGTAATCCCCCATTTGATGGTAGATGTTCTCCTTATATGCTTTTACCCGGCCGCCCTTGTTCTTTATGAGGGCATAGGCCACCGCGTCCTCATAGATCCGGCCGTTAGCCGATACCCGGCCGCCGTCGCCTGTCCCGCCTACCAGGGAAATATCCCGGCGGCGCAGCGCGGTATGGATCGTCGTCAGCACGCAGGCATCGTTGCCGGAACAAAAATCGATGCAGATGGTATCCGCTTTCGCCGCATTGACCTTCTTAATATCTTCTTCCAGACGCCGGATATACTTAACCGGCATAACCGATACCTGTTCCAGCACATTCGCGGCAGCGTCAATTCCATCTAAAAAAGCGACCACGCCCACGCCGTTCTCTGCCACCCGGGTATCATAGCACATCCCGATGCAGCCGATGCTGGGAACCCGCGGGTACAGCTCCTCCAATTCCTTTACATGCTTTTCAAACTGGCTGCCGTTTGACATCAGCAGAATCATCTGCGGGGTTGAGAGCCCACGCACCGCTTCCCGTAAGTCGCCCCGTTGGCTCATACCAAAAAACTGTCTCACTGTCATTGTCCTCCTAGGTTTCTTATCTGCCGCTGATTCGTGCGGCATAATGTTTGCCGACATTATACCATGACAGCTCAAAGAATAAAAGAGCTATTTTACAAAACCGTGCCATTCTTACCACTGTATCGATTGCGCCACTCTCCGGCTGAAACCCCTTCCATTTTTTTAATACCCGTGAAAAATGTGCGGTATCCGCATACCCCACCAGCTCCGCCACCTCACTGATGCGCAGGGCCGGATCGGCCATCCGTTTCTGCGCCTCGCGGATCCGCACGGCGTTCAGCAGATCATAAAAAGACTGCCCCAGGTGCTTATTGAGCAGCTTGCTCAAATGCCACTGACTGACATAGCATTGATCCGCCACCTCCTGAAGCGAAAGATGCTCCGCATAATGCTCCATTACATAGGCGCGCGCCCGACGCACAACAAAGCTATTCGGATCCTCGTCCGCCTCCTTGGCGGCGCCTTCTTCCCCTTTCGTCGTCATACGATCCAGCACCGCTTTCATATGTGCCAGCGCTTCTTCCAGCCCGGCCAACATTGTCAGGCCGTCCTCCCCCGGCATTTTTATATCGGTAAACAGAATGTCCGGATAATGGCGGCAGATAGTCTCCGTACCTGAAATAGCATCGCAGGCCGTCGCCACCACCTCACAGTCATAGAGCGCCCAATCCACGACCCGACGCAGTCCCTCCTGAATAATTTCCTCGTCATCTACCAGCACTACTTTATACATTGCAAACCTCCTCCCCACCTATGATACATAGAAAACACAAAAAACGCAAAACAGGCTGCCGGAATCGGCAGCCGCATCGTTTGTTGTTCTTTCTGTCTGGCGCAGGTCATCCTTTGACGGCCCCTGCTGTCAAGCCCTTAATAATATGCTTTTGCAGCGCTATATACACCGCCAGCACCGGAATGACATTCAGCACCACCGAAGCTGCCATTAGGCCATAATCCACTCCAGCCTGAGAGCTGATTTCATTCAAAAGCAGCGTTATCGTCTTTTCCCTGGGCACACGCAGGAAGAAATTCTGTGTAAACAAGTCGTTGTAGCTCCACAAGAAGGAAAAAATCGCTACGGTGGCAAACGAGCTCTTGGCGGCCGGCATAATGATATGGAAATACACCTGAAACACATTGCAGCCGTCTACGTAAACGCTTTCTTCCAATTCAATAGGCACTGATTCGATGAACCCCATCAGCACAATCGTAGCAAAGCACAGATTCCCCGCAATCTGCGGCAGAATCACCGCCAACAGGCTCAGCCAGCGGTTGCCGCTGCTGGCAATTCCCCAGGACGCCTCCATGCGAAATACCGGGATGATTGTCGAAAACACCGGAAACATCATGCCTGCCATAATCAGACTGTATAAAAAATTCCTCAACCGGAAGCGATAGCGCACCAGCCCGTAGGCTGCAAGCCCCGCAATCAGGACCACCACGATCGTCACGGAAACCGAGACAATCAGGCTGTTCAAATACGAGTTGCCAAAATCAAACCGCTCCATTGCCTTGGCATAATTGTCCATCGTAAAACCGCTGCCCGGCATGGGAATCGAAAACGAATCCTTGCGGATCAATCCCTTTTCCCGAAATGAATTGAGGATGACCCATACAAAGGGATATAAGGTCGTCAAAGCCCAAAATGTCAGCACAACATAGGTGAGAACCTTCGCAGGCGTTATCTTGTTCTTCATAGTCCGGCATGACATGATCATCGACAAAACGTACCATGCGTTTTG
>CANSWW010000121.1 GCA_947650845.1 uncultured Lachnospiraceae bacterium | reverse complement strand
ATCCTAACCACGGATTGATCTGTGAGCAGAATGTGGACGAAATGAAACGGATATTTAATAAAAAATTTCCCAAACGTCTGGCGGCATTGGACAAGTTTCTTTCAACGGCCTTACTGACACTGGAATTAGTCCCTATCCCAACAGATGAAAATATATCGGAATCACAGGTCAGGGATGTAGATGACCGGCCCATTTTAAGAGCAGCAATTGGGGCAAAGGCAGATCTCCTGCTCACTGGTGACAAAGATTTTCTGGAATCAGGTTTGAAGAATCCCAAGGTCATGGCACCGGCTGAATTTCTTGACATGGATTAAAAACAGTTTTGTATGGCAGGGCCGGAACCCGTAACAGCTTCCGGCCCTGTCCTTTTATATCCGCCGTATCTCATAAGCGGTTTTTCATTCCTGCACCTTCAGCGTCCGCGTCGCATTGAGCACGGCCAGCACCATCACGCCGACATCGGCGAAGATCGCGGCCTGCATCCCGGCCTTGCCGAGCGCGCCGAGAACCAGGCAGAGCACCTTGACACCAAGGGCAAAGACAATGTTCTGGTTTACAATGCGCAGGCATTTACGGGAAATGCGCATGGCCAGGGAGATTTTGGCGGGATCGTCGTCCATCAGGACGATGTCGGCCGCTTCGATCGCGGCATCGCTGCCCATCGCGCCCATCGCAATGCCGATATCGGCGCGGGAGAGCACCGGTGCGTCGTTGATGCCGTCGCCGACAAAGGCCAGTGTGCTTTTAGGGCTTTTGGCGGCCAGAAGCCGCTCGACCTGGCTTACCTTGTCGGCGGGCAGCAGTCTGCTGTGCGTCTCGTCGATACCCAATTCCTTGGCGACAGCCTGGGCTACGGGCTCGGCGTCGCCGGTCAGCATGACGGTGCGCACACCCTGCGAGCGCAGGCCCTTGACGGCCTGTGCGGCCGTCGGTTTGACGCGATCGCTGATACGGATGGAGCCGGCGAAGGCGCCGTCCACGGCGACATAGACAATCGTGCCGGGCGCATGGTCCTCGGTATAGGAGATCGAAAGCCGTTTCATCAGGCGGGCATTGCCGGCAGCCACCGGGCGGCCGTCTACCTGTGCGACGACGCCGTTGCCGGCGATCTCCTGCACATCTGTGACGCGGGACGGATCGAGACCGTCGCCGGCCGCTTCCAGAAGGCTCTTGCTGATCGGATGGCTGGAATAGCTCTCGGCCAGAGCGGCCAGCGTCAAAAGCTCTTGACTGTCAATGCCGGGAGCCGGATTTGTCTGCGCAACCGCAAAATTTCCTTTGGTCAGCGTGCCGGTCTTGTCAAAGACAACGGTGCGCGTAGAGGCCAGAGCCTCCAGGTAGTTGCCGCCCTTGACGAGGATGCCGGCGCGGCTGGCGCCGCCGATGCCGCCAAAGAAGGACAGCGGGATGCTGATGACCAGGGCGCAGGGGCAGCTAATGACCAAAAACGTAAGCGCGCGGCCGATCCAGTCGGCCCATCCGCCGAAAAATAAGGGCGGGACGACCGCCAAGAGCGCGGCCCCGATGCATACGGCAGGCGTATAATAATGGGCAAACTTGGTAATGAAATTCTCGGCCTTGGCCTTCTTTAAGCTGGAGTTCTCCACCAGGTCGAGGATTTTGCTGACCGTGGACTCGCCAAACGGTTTCGATACCTGTACGCGCAAAAGCCCGTTTTCATTGACACAGCCGCTGATGATATCATCACCGGGGCCGACCTCACGCGGCAGGCTCTCGCCGGTCAAGGCGCTGGTATTGAGAGAGGACTGCCCTTCGAGAATCACGCCGTCCAGAGGAACCCGCTCGCCGGGACGGATCACGATCGTATCGCCGACCGCGACCTCGTCAGGATCCACCTGCGTAAGCTGGCCGTCCCGTTCGATGTTGGCATAGTCGGGACGGATATCCATCAGCGCGGTAATGTTTTTGCGGCTCTTGCCGACCGCGTAGCTCTGGAACAGCTCGCCGATCTGGTAAAAAAGCATGACCTCGACGCCCTCCGCGTATTCCCCAAGGATCATGGCGCCCACGGTCGCGATGGCCATGAGAAAATTTTCATCAAAAACCTCGCCGTGAACGATGCCTAAAAAAGCTTTTTTGAGAATATCATAACCGATGACCAGATAGGGGATCAGGTACAACACAAACCGTACGGGCCCTTCCTTTGGTACAAACGGGGCGACGAAAAGCCCCAGTGTCAGCACAGCGGCCGCAAGAATGCGGCCGAATACTTTTTTCTGTTTCTTTGTCATAGTCTACCTCCCGGGGGCGCTCAGACAACGCCCCTGAACCGCCGTGCGGCGGGCCTTACAGATATACCTCGCAGTCCGGCTCCACCTTTTTGCAGGCCTTTACGATGTCCTTCATAATGGAATCAAAACGGCTGTCGTCGGCTTCGACGACCATCTTCTGGGCCATGAAGCTGACCGATACGTTTGTCACGCCGTCAATCTTGCGGGCGGCCTCCTCCATTTTGGCGGCACAGTTGGCACAATCGACTTCGATTTTGAATTTTTTCTGCATGATATGTTCCTCCTTATACTTTACTCAGCAATATGCTCCATTCCCAGGGAGATCATGGAACGCACATGGTCGTCGTCCAGAGAATAATAGACCGTCTTTCCCTCGCGCCGGAATTTGGCCAGCTTGCTGGTCTTTAGGATGCGCAGCTGATGGCTGACGGCGGAAGGGGTCATATTCAGGCACTGGGCCAGGTCGTTGACGCACATCTCGCTTTCAAAGAGCACATACAGAATCTTGACGCGGGTCGTATCGCCAAACACCTTGAATAATTCGGCCAGGTCGTAAAGCATCTCGTCATCCGGCAATTCCTCGCGGATTTTTTCGATGGTGTCCGGAATCGTGCGGGGTGTTTCTGTCTGCATGGGAGCCTCCTTCACAAAATTGAACAATTGAATTGTTGTTCACATGAAGAGTATAAACAAAGACATGGGAAATGTCAAGAGGGAAATAAAAAAGAATTAAAAATCCTCGTAATCCTCCTCAATGGGCTGCCAGGCCTGTCCAAAATCGATATCCTTAAACAGGGCGGCCAGCCCGGTGATTTGCTTCAGGCGCAGAATCTCATCCTTATCCATGCCCAAATGCTTGGAGATCCAGGCGTCGGAGCGTCCCAGCTCATGAAGCTCGGTGACAATGTTGCTCATCAGATCGACATTATGGGAGCCGCGGGCGCGGTTATGACGGATCGTGCTGGCCATCCGGCAGTCTAAGGGCTTGTCAATGACGGAGACGGGAAGCCGTCCGCCTTCCCGTTCATAGATGTCGGGATAGTCGAGCATAATACGGTAGCGGTGGAAACCGTCCACGATAACATAGGTGTCGCTTTCTCTGTCATAATAGCAGACGATCGGCATCGTATAGCCATCCTCGCGGATGCTGTCATAGAGAAGCCTCAGCTCCGGCGACGCGACGGAGTTCGGATTGTAATCGTTGGGAACGATTTTTTCTATGGGGACGGACTGAACGTTGTATACGGGACTCTGAAAACTCATAGTTGATCTCCTATATTCCGGTATTTTTGTTTGAGGATATTGATGTTTTTCTGCTGCTCACGGGTTAAACCAAAGCCCATGAAGCGACAGATATGGTCGTTTTTAAGGATACAGTAGCACATGCGCTTCCAGCTTGGAATATCCTTGGTGGACTTGATATCATCGGTATGGTCGGGAATCCGCCCGACGAAAACGATTCGGGAATTTTTGCCGAGCGTGTAGTTGGAGATGCCGTTGCGCCGGATATCATAGCCATGCGCTTCCAGCTCGCGGATTGTTTCCTCCTCCAGGCCGCCGCCGGTGGTGTGCCAGAAGCGGATGGAGGTGTTGAATTTTTTGGCATAATTTTGGCGCAGCCTGGGGGGCAGGGTGTCCAGCAAAAAGCGGGTGTAGCTCTCCCAGGTATGACCTTTGGGCAGGGTAATGTTTTTGTAGCCCATGGCCTTGGTGCGGCCGTAGATCGACGCAAAATTCGCGCCGCGGACGCGCCCGATCAGCTTGATCCAGATTTCCGGGTCAATGACGCGGTATAAGTTCAGGCTGTCCTTGGCATAATCGTTAAAGGGAGAAGCCACGCGCATCTGATTCGGGGACAGGCCGGCCATATAATACAGGTCGTACAAGTGGTTGTAATCATATTGAAATTTGTAAATGGCGTGCCAGACATCGCTAACCGACCAGTCGTACAGCGGAGAGGCGCACCAGACATCTTTAAACTGCTGGCTGATCCAGCATTGATTCTTGTAACCATAGCGCTTGTTCAAAAAGCCGCTGTAACGCTGCAGGGATTCGTCGGCCCGCATGCCCAGAAGGCAGACGGTCTTTTGATCCCCGTGGGACCGGCGGTACCAGCGCCCGAATTGCTTGGCTAAGTCCTCCTGATGCATGCGGTACTTATAGGTCGTTATGGGATTATTCTTTAGATGAATGACGTAGGGGTGCTTCGGCATGGGCCGCACCCAGACGTCCTCCTTCGTGTCGTCCCATGGATACCAGTACATTTCGTAACTGCTGAGGGCAGTGCGCGTCGCCATCGGCAGGCAGACCCAGTAGGGCTCTACCTGCTGCTCAAAGCGCTGGAAGGTCCGTTCGATATATTCGGTCGTGACCGTATACTGCGCCTCAAAATCCTGGTGAAACAAGCCGATGACGCGGTCGGGATAATATTGATCCCGGAAATCCAAGAGCAGGTTTAGCAAAAGGCCGCTGTCTTTACCGCCGGAGAAGGAGAGGTAAATGTTGTCAAATTCATTGAATACATAATGAAGTCGTTCCTGCAGTGCGTCATATACATTTTGTGTGCCGTATTGTCGTTTCATTTAAGCTTGCCTCTCAGGGAAGGAAAAAGTAATTGGTAACTTTTACATTATAAGATAAAATTTGGAAATATTCAACCGGGCAATTTGAGTTGCCGTTTTGACGCTTTTTGTTGCCGGAGCCGTTGATTCCTTATCCCCGTCAGCAAGCAAATCAAAGGAGAAATACTCCGCTTTGCATTGAGCCCGCTCCCGGGCTTCGTCTGCCTCCTGGCTTTAAAATTCCAAAAAAAATGAAGCAGAATCGTCTTTCCTGCTCCATTTTCTCCAATCAGGCCATATGTGCCGTCTCCGTCACCTTCCCGCCGTCCACCTCATACACCCGATCGCACAAAATCTCAATATCCTGCGCATTATGGCTCGCCAGCAGGATCGTCTTTCCCTCGCCTTTCATCCGCAGCAGCAGTTCCCTCACATCCGCCGCCCCCTGCTTATCCAAGCCGTTCATCGGCTCGTCCAGAATCAGCAAATCCTGATCCTCCATAATCGCCTGCGCGATTCCCAGCCGCTGGCGCATCCCCAGCGAATACTTGGATACCCACTTTTTACTCGCCGGATCCAGCCCCACCACCTCCATTGTCCTTCGCACCTTATCATCGTCAATCTTTTTCCGGATCGACGCCAGGCTTTTCAGATTGCTAAAGCCCGAAAGAAACGGCGAAAAATTCGGCGTCTCAATAATGATCCCCACATTCTCCGGAAAATCACAGTCCTTCCCGATTCTTTTGCCCCGCACGGACACGCTGCCGGCATCCGGAAAAACAAAGCCGCAGATCACCTTCATCAAAACGGTTTTCCCCGAGCCATTGCTCCCGGTCAGGCCGCAAATGTTCCCTTCCTCTACGGTCAGGCTCACATGGTCAAGCACCGTCGCATCCTTAAACTTTTTTGTCACATCTTTTACCTCAATTACCGGATTCATGGCCCCTCCTTGGTCTAAATAAATAATGCCCAAAGCATCCTATTACGATATCCATTCCGATTTGAAGCAGACAAACGCCCCAAACGGAAAACCCGTTTTCCATCGCCGCCGCACTGCGCTCATACATGATCCAGCTGCCCGGCAAGCCGGGAACATACAACGAAACAACCGCCACACACATGACCAGCGCGAACACAATCTTATACCCATTCTGAAACTGGATGAAAACCGCCTGCACCAACGCAACCGTGCAAAACCCCGTGAGCCAGAGAAGGAAAGCCGTCCGCCACTCATCTCCCGTGCGCACGCTCCCCGCCAGCTTCAAAAACGCCGCCCCAGCTCCGAACAAAGCCCCGGCCAGCAAGACACTGATTTTCAGCACCCAAAGCGCAATCGAATGCCACCACCTCGCAAATGTCCCATATCGGATCAGGGCCGTATACTGCCCGTTGACCCGTTTCCCATAGGCCGCCTTCCCCACGGCCCCCGCCATCAGCGAAAACAAAATCAGGTACAGAAAAATCTCCATCTGCAGATACTGGCGGATTTCCACCCCAAAACCAAATATCACATGCTCCATAACTCACCCAAGCTTCATAAAATCCGTCCGCTCGCAAATCCAGTCGCTAAACCACATCAGGAATACGGTCAGCGTCACAAGAAAAAGCACGCAATATTCCGGCGTAACCGCCCCGTAGTTCCATGACGTATACGATATCCTTGCCAGGCCAAACGGAAGCGCATACTGCAAAATCGCAAACATCGGTACAGAATCCGCCAGCACCTCCATAAACCACAGCACAAACATTACCATCCCGCCAAAGGCCGCACCTTGTCGCAGGGCAAAGACCATCATCGCCAGCCCCATCACCATTCCTAAGAGGACAGCCAGCAGGAAAGACAAGCCGCCCACCAGATGCGGGCTAAAAGCAAGCAGACTGTAGGAAACCCGAAAAACTCCCCGCAGGCCGATCACACCGGCATTCTGAAACTGCGCCGCCATAACCGCCGCACGGCTCCATTCGTCCGCCATGGTGACTTGGCCCTTGCCGGCAATCACAAAGCAGACAAGCAAAAACAGGTTTAAGCCGACAATGTGGAAAAAGAGCGACAGCATCTGCGCCCTTACCCAGCTGCGCCGGTTCATCCGCGCCAGATACAAGGCTGTCCCGCCATGGAGCTTTACGATCTGGCTGGTCACACCGACTACCCCTGCCAGATACAAAAGCTGCGCCTGTCTGGTAGACATCGACCAGACGTACAGCTCCCACAGGTTCAAACGATCCCCGTTTTCTTTCAGATAACTGCCAATCTCCGGGCAGTAATACTGTGCTATCAAAAAGACGAGCCCCAGTATGATATATATGCTGATATTATGCAGGCTGTCCCGCAATGTGATCCGCGCATAGCGCCATGCCGTATTAAATCCCTTCATGCTTATACTTCCTCCTGGACAGAATCAGATAACACAGCGACAGGGCGACATCCAGGATCAGATGGTACGAGAACGCATAGTAGATTCCCCCTCCCGCCAGATTGCGGGCGTCGATTCCCTTCAAGAGCGTTTGATCCGGCCCCAGCCATGGAAGGCGCGCCAGCTCCGTCAAATAATTCATCGCCATGAAAATCATAAAGGGGCCGATCAAAATCAGATAGCGGTGCTTGGTAAACAGGGAAATCACCATCCCCATCAGTACCCACGGCGTCGAATACAGCACAAAAACAAAGACATTGATCACATATACCAGCCACGGCCGACTCTGAATCATTTCCTCATAATAAGTGCCGCCGTATCCCTGAATCAGCGAGTCGTTGGCCTGCCATCCGGCCCCATACAGCATGCAGACCAGGGAAAAAAAGATCACAGAAAGGATCGTTACCAGCATAGCCGATACGACCGACGCCCCAAGCTGCCCCAGATAGAATTCGGTCTTTCTGCTGCGGATCAGCTGGTAATAGAGAGAGCCTTTTTCCAGCTCGTCCACGAAGAAAAACAGAAACGGGATCACGACTATCGCCGGAACCAGCACATGGGAAATGCCAATCGAATTCGTCACCCACAGGCAATACAAGACAGGGATATTATTACGCGACGCCGCGCCCAAATCCTCATAGCAGCCGATCACCATCAACGCTGTCAATAACACAATACCGCCCCAAAATACAGGGCTCTTAATGATTCGTTTCAGATAAAACAGAAACACGTTTCCCACCTTTCGTTCACAGAACTACTATCTGTTTCTTCCATCCTATGGTTAGAAAAATTCAAAATCCGTATCATATACATATCCTGTCACGGCATCCATGTATAATACCATCCTTTCCTTTGTTGTATCATAGGACTTTGTTTGTACGTAAACTTCAAACACTGGCATCAAAATATCTTCATCAGCGTCGCCATCCTTGATTGTCCAAGTCATTCCATTAGCGTTGCCAG
>CANSWW010000120.1 GCA_947650845.1 uncultured Lachnospiraceae bacterium | reverse complement strand
GTGGAACAGACAAATCAGTTTCTGGTAAATAATCGACGGGAAGTGTTGGATGGAAGAGGAAAAATATCACATGAAGCCGCTATGAAAAAAGCGGAGAAAGAGTATGAGATGTTTCGGGTAAAACAGGATAAAGAGTACATTTCGGATTTTGATCGGGAAATGGAAAGATATTTAAAAGGGGAATAATGAAGTTTGATTTGCAATTTGCTAAGGTTATTTATGGTAAGAATGAACAAGAACGGTATCAATATTATAATAATACAGAGAACGGTTATAGTTTGAAAGAACTAATATTGATTACAAGGTCATCAAGCTCTTATAGGTAAAACTTTATTATTTTGAGGGGATTACTTACATGGATCATTTTGAATTAGTATCGCAATATCAGCCCACCGGCGACCAGCCGCAGGCCATAGAAGCCCTGGTCAAAGGTTTCCAGGAGGGCAATCAATTCCAGACTTTGCTGGGAGTTACAGGTTCCGGCAAGACATTTACGATGGCAAATGTCATCCAGCAATTAAATAAACCAACCCTTGTCATAGCGCATAACAAGACATTGGCAGCTCAGCTATATGGAGAATTTAAAGAATTTTTCCCCCATAACGCAGTAGAATACTTTGTGTCCTACTACGACTACTACCAACCCGAAGCCTACGTCCCCTCGACCGACACCTACATCGAGAAGGATTCTTCGATCAACGACGAGATCGACAAGCTTCGCCACTCCGCCACATCGGCGCTGGCGGAGCGGGACGACGTCATCATCATTGCCTCGGTATCCTGCATCTACGGCCTGGGCAGCCCGATCGACTATAAAAACATGGTTTTGTCGTTGCGCCCGGGCATGGAGAAGGACCGCGACGAAGTGATCCGTAAGCTGATCGACATTCAGTATACCCGCAACGACATGGATTTTAAGCGGGGAACGTTCCGGGTACGGGGGGACGTCGTCGAGATCGCCCCGGCCGATTCGGCGGAGAACGCGTACCGGGTCGAGTTTTTCGGAGACGAGGTAGACCGGATTTCGGAGATCGACATTCTGACCGGGGAGATCAAGCGGCTGTTGGAGCATATCGCCGTGTTCCCGGCTTCCCACTACGTGGTGCCCAAGGAGCAGCTGGCGCGGGCCGCGGACGCCATTGAGGCGGAGCTAAAGGAGCAGGTAGCCTATTTCAAGAGCGAGGACAAGCTGTTGGAGGCGCAGCGAATCGCGGAGCGGACGCATTTTGACGTGGAGATGATGCGGGAGACAGGCTTCTGTTCGGGCATTGAGAACTACTCGCGCCATCTGACCGGCCTGCCGGCAGGCTGCCCGCCGCATACGCTGATCGATTACTTTCCGGAGGAATTTTTGCTGTTGATTGACGAATCGCATATTACGGTGCCGCAGATCCGAGGCATGTACGCGGGGGACCGCTCACGTAAAAATACGCTGGTGAATTACGGCTTTCGTCTACCCTCCGCACTCGATAACCGCCCTCTGAATTTTGAAGAGTTTGAGGGCAAACTGGATCAGGTGCTGTTTGTATCGGCTACGCCGTCGGCGTACGAAAAAGAGCATGAGCTTTTACGGACGGAACAGATCATCCGGCCGACCGGCCTGTTGGACCCGAAGATTGAGGTGCGCCCGGTGGAGGGGCAGATCGACGATCTGATCGGGGAGGTCCGAAAAGAGATAGACGAAAAGCGCAAGATCCTGATTACGACGCTGACCAAACGCATGGCCGAGGACCTGACCGATTACATGCGCGAGGTGGGGATACGCGTACGCTATCTTCACTCGGATATTGACACGCTGGAGCGCTCGGAGATCATCCGCGATATGCGTCTGGATGTGTTTGACGTGTTGGTGGGCATCAACCTTTTGCGGGAGGGCCTCGATATTCCGGAAATCGGCCTGGTAGCGATTTTGGACGCGGACAAAGAGGGATTTCTGCGCTCGGAGACGTCGCTGATCCAGACCGTGGGCCGGGCGGCCCGTAATGCCGACGGCCATGTGATTATGTATGCCGATACGATTACGGACTCGATGCGGGTGGCGATTGAAGAAACGAACCGCCGTCGTCGGATCCAGGAGGAATATAACCAGGCGCACGGGATTACGCCGACCACCATACGTAAGGCGGTGCGCGACCTGATCAGCATCGGCAAGATGGCCAACGATACGAAGGTCAAGCTGGAAAAAGATCCGGAATCCATGAATGAGAAAGAATTGGTGGCGCAGATTAAACTCATCCAGAAGAAGATGCAGGCGGCGGCGGCCGAGCTGAATTTTGAATTGGCGGCCGAGCTGCGCGATCAGATGATGATGCTGAAAAAGACTTTGCAGAAACTATACGACGAGCAATAACAAAGGAGCCGTCCGCCGCGCGGACCATCCGACAGAGAGGAAAACGAATGAACGAGACAAAATATATTCGCATCCGTGGAGCGAACGAACACAATCTGAAGAATGTATCCGTAGACGTTCCGCGGGAAAAGCTGGTGGTACTGACCGGCTTGAGCGGTTCGGGAAAATCTTCGCTGGCCTTTGACACGATCTATGCCGAGGGGCAGCGGCGCTATATGGAATCTCTGTCCTCCTATGCCAGGCAGTTTTTAGGACAGATGGAGAAGCCGGATGTGGAGAGCATAGAGGGCCTCTCTCCGGCGATTTCCATTGATCAAAAATCGACGAACCGCAATCCGCGTTCCACCGTGGGCACGGTAACGGAGATTTACGACTACCTGCGCCTTTTGTTTGCGCGTGTCGGCATTCCCCATTGTCCCAAATGCGGCCGTGAGATCAAAAAGCAGACAGTGGATCAGATGGTCGACCAGCTGATGGAGCTGCCGGAAAAAACCAGGATCCAGCTGATGGCGCCGGTGGTGCGGGGGCGTAAAGGCGAGCATCAGAAGGTACTGGAGCAGGCCCGGCGCAGCGGCTATGTGCGAGTGCGCATTGACGGCAACCTGTACGAGCTGTCGGACGAAATTCATCTGGAGAAAAATATTAAGCATACGATTGAAATTGTAGTGGACCGCCTGATGATTAAAAAGGGCATTGAGCGCCGGATGGCGGATTCGATCGAGAACGTGATGACGCTGGCCGACGGTCTGATGCTGGTGGACGTGTGGGGCAGCGAACCTCTGCGTTTCAGCCAGAGCTTTTCCTGTCCGGACTGCGGGATCAGCGTCGAGGAAATTGAACCGCGCAGCTTTTCCTTCAACAATCCCTTTGGCGCCTGCCCGGAATGCTTTGGCCTGGGCTACAAGATGGAATTTGATCCGGAATTGATGATACCGGACCGCAGCCTTTCGATCAACGAAGGGGCGATTGTAGCAATGGGCTGGCAGTCCTGCCATGAAAAAGGAAGCTTTACCAACGCGACGTTAACAGCGCTGGCCGAAGCCTATGATTTTGACCTGGATACGCCGTGTGACGCATATCCGGAGCGGATCCGGCAGGTTCTTCTCTATGGAACCGACGGGCAGAAGGTAAAAGTCCACTATAAAGGGCAGCGGGGCGAGGGCGTCTACGATGTGGCTTTTGAGGGGCTGATCGCCAATATGCAGCGGCGCTATCGGGAAACAGGATCGGATTCGATGAAGGCGGAGTATGAGAGCTTCATGCGGATTACGCCCTGCAATGTCTGTCACGGACAGCGTTTGAAGGCGACGTCACTGGCCGTGACGGTTTGCGATAAAAATATTTACGAAATGACCTCCATGTCGGTGAGCCGTTTCCGGGAATTTCTGCGGGATATGGAGCTGAGCGACCGGCAGCTGCAAATCGGCGGCCAGATTTTAAAGGAAATCCGGGCCCGTATCGGATTCCTGGCGGATGTGGGCCTGGGCTATCTGTCGCTGACACGGGCTACGAGCAGCCTGTCCGGCGGCGAGGCGCAGCGGATCCGCCTGGCCACACAGATTGGTTCCGGGCTGGTAGGCGTTGCCTATATCCTGGACGAACCCAGCATCGGCCTGCACCAGCGGGATAATGACAAATTGCTGAATACGCTGCTGCATCTGCGGGACCTCGGAAACAGCGTGCTGGTAGTGGAGCATGACGAAGAGACGATGCGGGCGGCGGACTATATCATCGATATCGGTCCGGGGGCCGGCGAGCACGGCGGTCATGTGGTGGCAGTCGGGACGGCCGAGGAGATCATGGCAAATCCCGATTCGATTACAGGCGCATATCTAAGCGGGCGCAAGCAGATCCCGGTTCCCGAAATCCGTCGGACGCCCACCGGCTGGCTGACCGTCAAGGGCGCGGCGCAGAATAACCTGAAGCACATTGACGTCAGCATTCCGCTGGGGGTAATGACCTGCGTCACCGGCGTGTCCGGCTCAGGCAAGAGCTCGCTGGTCAACGAGATTCTGTATAAGGCGCTGGCAAGAGGGCTGAACCGGGCGCGCGTCATCCCCGGGAAGCATGATACGATCGAAGGAATGAAACAGCTGGACAAGGTGATCGCCATCGATCAGTCGCCGATCGGGCGAACGCCCCGTTCCAACCCGGCGACCTATACCGGTGTGTTTGACCTGATCCGCGATTTATTCGCCTCCACGGCGGATGCGAAGGCCAAGGGCTACGGCAAAGGCCGTTTCAGCTTTAATGTAAAAGGCGGCCGTTGCGAAGCCTGCAGCGGCGACGGCATTCTGAAAATAGAAATGCATTTTTTGCCGGACGTCTATGTTCCCTGTGAAGTCTGCGGCGGAAAGCGGTATAATCGGGAGACGCTGGATGTAAAATATAAGGGCAAGAGCATCTATGATGTGCTGAACATGACCGTGGAGGAGGCGCTGCAATTTTTTGAACATGTGCCCTCCATTCGACGCAAGATCGAGACGCTTTACGATGTGGGCCTGTCGTATATCCGGCTGGGACAGCCCTCTACGGAGCTGTCCGGCGGCGAGGCGCAGCGGATTAAACTGGCGACGGAACTTTCGCGCCGCAGCACCGGCAAGACGATCTATATTCTGGACGAACCGACGACGGGACTGCACTTTGCGGACGTGCATAAGCTGGTGGAGATTTTGCGCCGCTTTTCCGAGGCCGGCAATACGGTGCTGGTCATTGAACATAATCTGGATGTAATCAAAACGGCGGACTATATCATCGACATCGGGCCGGAAGGCGGCGATGCCGGCGGAACCGTCGTGGCAATGGGAACGCCGGAAGAGGTGGCGAAAAGCCCCGCGTCGTACACGGGCCGTTATATTGCGCCGTATCTGAAAGGAGCTTTGGAAAAAGACAAGTAGGAAACGGACGAGCAGGAAAAAGACGGAAGCGAAGGAACATAGGCGTCCGGGCAACGCAAGAAGTACGGGTTTGCGATTGACATTTTCGGAAGCGTTCCTTATAATGGAAACGAAGCGACTGGCGGGCATGTTCCCGCAGAGACAGACCAATAAAAAGATGGAGGTAACAGCATGGATTTTTTTGATAATCTTCGAGACAAGCTGGCGACTACCGGTAAAGACGTATCGGATAAAGCGAAAGAAGCGGCGGCTATCGCAAAGCTGAAAACGCAGATTTCCCTCGAGGAGGGCAAGCTGAAGGGGCTGTATGCCGATTTGGGCAAGGCCTTCTATGAGAATCCGGAAGATGAGAACATCGAGGCCTATAAGGACTCCATCACGGCGGTGAAGGAGGTATTGGCCGGCTATGAAGAGGAATTGGCGAACCGGAAGGGGCTAAAAACCTGCACGAACTGCGGCGCCAGGATGGCGAAGGAAGTGCTGTTCTGCAGCAAGTGCGGCGCGAAAAACGAAGTGCCGGAACCGGAGGCGAAGGAAGAAGAGACCGACGAGGAAGCCGTGCAGGAAGCCAAGAAATGCCCTGTCTGCGAAGCGGAAGTGACGGAAGATATGGCCTTCTGCGAAGTCTGTGGTACGAAGCTGGACGACTAGACAGAATATAGAGGGATCCTTTGTGAAACAAGAGAGAATTATCGTACTGGACTTTGGCGGGCAGTACAATCAGCTGATCGCGAGAAGGGTTCGTGAGTGCGGTGTTTATTGCGAGGTAAGACCCTATACCATGAGCCTTAAGGAGCTTCAGGCTTTGGCACCGAAGGGGATTATCTTCACCGGCGGCCCCAACAGTGTGTATGAAGAGGCATCGCCGCACTATAAGAAAGAAATTTTTGAATGCGGGATCCCGATCCTGGGAATCTGCTATGGCTCGCAGCTGATGGCGTATATGCTGGGCGGCCGCGTGGAGACCGCTCCGGTCAGCGAATACGGGCATACCGAAGTGCATGTGGACACAGACGACGCGCTGTTTGCCGGCGTGTCGGCCGATACCGTGTGCTGGATGAGCCATACGGACTATATCGCCGAAGCGCCGGAGGGCTTTCGCATCACCGCGACGACGCCCGTATGCCCGGCGGCGGCCATGGCATGTCCGGAGAAAAACCTGTATGCGACGCAGTTCCATCCGGAGGTCATGCATACGGCCGAGGGTCAAACCATGCTGCGCAACTTTGTATACAAGATCTGCGGCTGCGTGGGGGACTGGAAGATGGATTCGTTTGTGGAGACGACGATTCAGGGCCTGCGGGAAAAAATCGGCAGCGGCCGGGTGCTCTGCGCCTTGTCGGGCGGCGTGGATTCCTCCGTGGCGGCCGTCCTCTTGTCAAAGGCCGTGGGGAAGCAGCTGACCTGCGTGTTCGTGGACCATGGCCTGCTTCGCAAGGACGAAGGCGACGAGGTGGAAGCGGTCTTTGGCCCTGAGGGGCCGTATGAGCTGAATTTTGTCCGTGTCAACGCGCAGCAGCGCTACTATGAGCGCCTGAAGGGCGTAACGGAGCCGGAGGCCAAGCGCAAGATCATCGGAGAAGAATTCATCCGCATTTTTGAGGAGGAGGCGCGCAAAATCGGCGCGGTGGATTTCCTCGTGCAGGGCACGATTTATCCCGACGTGATTGAATCGGGACAGGGTAAGTCGGCCGTGATTAAATCCCATCACAATGTAGGCGGATTGCCGGATGTGGTGGATTTTAAGGAGATTATCGAGCCTCTGCGCATGCTGTTTAAGGACGAGGTGCGCCGGGCCGGAGTGGAGCTGGGGATTCCGCGAGAGCTGGTGTACCGCCAGCCGTTCCCGGGGCCTGGCCTGGGAATCCGCATCATCGGCGAAGTGACCGAGGAGAAGGTGCGGATGGTTCAGGAGGCGGATGCGATTTATCGGGAAGAGGTCGCGAAAGCCGGGATTGCACCGGAATTGGGACAATACTTTGCGGCGTTGACGAATATGCGCTCGGTGGGCGTAATGGGGGATTTTAGAACCTACGATTACGCCGTAGTACTGCGCGCTGTCAATACCTCGGATTTTATGACGGCGGAAGCGGCGGAGCTGCCGTGGCAGGTGCTCACGAAGGTATCGAACCGGATTGTCAATGAGGTGAAGGGCGTCAATCGTGTGCTGTATGACTGTACGGGGAAGCCGCCTTCGACCATTGAATTTGAGTGACCTGATTCAAAATTAAGACCGGAAATCTTATTAAAATAGAGACTTTCGGTCTTTTTGCATATGTTCTTCCTGTCTATATGCAAAAAGGAAGGCATACTATGAGAAAATTTGAGTATTCTTTTTTGAACAATAATTTACTGCCAGCCAATCTGCTGAAAAGACGATCGAAAGGAACGACAAAGAATGAGCGATCTATTGCAATTTGCCACCAGAGAGGAATTCAGGAAATGGCTTGAGGAGCACTGCCTTTCGGATGCCGGCGTTTGGCTTTTATTTGGCAAAGCCGGCGGCCCCCAAACGTTAAAAGCCGGCGAAGCGCTGGAGGAGGCCCTCTGCTTTGGCTGGATTGACGGGCAGATGCAAAGCATTGACGATCAATCCTATAAAAAGTATTTTTCCATGCGCCGGGAGAAAAGCAAATGGTCCGAGAAAAATAAGACATTGGTTCAAGGCCTGGAAAAACGAGGGCTTATGACCGACTTTGGCAGAAAGAAGATAGAGGAAGCCAAAACGAACGGCCGGTGGGACGCGCCCAAGCCGGCGGCAGTTACGGAGGAACAGATCGCGAAGCTTTCCACTCTGTTGGAAGGGTATGAGCCGGCCTTTACCAATTTTCAAGCCATGTCCCTATCCGTAAAGAAAACCTACACAAAGGCGTATTTGGACGCCAAGACAGAGGCCGGAAGAGAAAAGCGGATCGCCTGGATGGTGGATCGGCTCAATAAAAATTTGAAACCGATGTAACGCTTTTGCTGCGGGACATACAGTGTATACC
>CANSWW010000119.1 GCA_947650845.1 uncultured Lachnospiraceae bacterium | reverse complement strand
AATAACTCTTCTCTTGAGTCCTGGTGTCGGGCAAGATGCTTGTATACTGCGCGCTTTCGCGGGAAGCGACGCCGGCAGAGGAGCTGGAAGCCGACGGCTGCCTTCTGCGGGAACGCTATATGGCCAAGAAGCTGGCGGAGGCGTCCGGGCAGTATGAAAGGATTCTGGCGGTAACGGGCGGGTTCCATACGGCGGGATTGGCGGAGTTATTAAAGGAAGCGGAAGAGGTGGACGATGCATTGCCTGAAGGCCGGCCGGAAGCGGCAGCAGGCAAAAAACGGCCGGCGCGTCTGGTCTATACCGGCCCGCCTGTTTCGCTGCATGGCCTGACGAAAGAAGAGCAGGGCGTCTATGCGCTGGCCTACTCGATGGAGGCGGCGGACTCCCTGAACGGCTATGCCAGCGGAATGCCTTCGCCGGGCTTTTATGAGCAGGTATGGAAGCGGCTTTCGCAGGGCAAGGGAGCGGCAGACGATGGGAGTGCGACGGCTTGTGAGGGAGCGACGGCCTATGGGAATGCGGCGGCTTACGAGGGCGCGGTTTTGCACCAGCTGGTGAGCGCGGGACGGCTGGCCCGTCGAAGGGGAGAGGCGATTTCCTCCTACGATGTGGCTTGTGCGTTTGCACAGGCGAAAGGGCTGGCAGCCCTACGCGGAAAGCAGGCGCCGGGCTTGTACGAGCTGAGAGACAGCGCCCTCTCTTCGTTTGTGAAGGGGGAGTGCAACCTGTCCGCCGATTTGCCGTTGCGGCTTTTGCAGGAGCTGAATACGGGGCGTCAGGCCGGCCGTCTGAGCGCGGACGCCGAACGGCCGCCTATTTTGCGGGATTTTGAGGAGCAGTGCCGACGATTCGGCCTGAAAATCCATACGGCGGCCCGGCAGGAGGTGACGCTGGAGCTGTTTGCCAAAAAGAAGCATATGGCGCAGAGCCGTTTTCTGCATCAGCTGGATTTTTTAAAGATCGGCTTTGCAAAGCGGACAAAGGGGGCCGACCTGTTGAACCGGCGCGACCGCAGCCGGGTAAGGGAAATCTGGAGCTGTCATTTTTCGGGCCAGGTGCCGGCGGCGCTGACGGACTGTTCCGCTTCCGGTGGGACGGTCGCCGAAGCCGCCGCCGAGCAGCTGCGCCGGCAGTATGCGGGCAGTACCGGAACGAAGGAAGCGGCGCGGCTTTTAACGCAGGGCTTTCTGATGGGATTTACCGGCCAATCCTCCGAGCGGCAGGCGCACCTGGAAGCGGTGCTGGCGGCGGACGGGGATTTCTTTTCGCTGGCCGAGGGCTTTTCGTATCTGCGGATGCTGTATGAGCTGCAGCAGCTCTACGACGTACGCGACGAAGCGCGGATGACGAAGCTTCTTTCGCTTTGTTTTCAAAAATTGACGCAGCTGCTGCCGTCGATGGCAGGTGTTTCCAAGGAGCAGGAGACTGCCTGCATGTCCTGCTGCCTGGCGTTGTACCAGAGTACCGGCCATGAGGCGCTGAAAGCGTTTCGGCCGCGGCTTTCAGAAAGCTTTGAACGGCTTTTGGCGCAGCCGGAATGCAGGCCGGGGCTTAATGGGGCCGTCCTGGGCCTCTTGTATGGAGAGGACGGAGCCTGGGAAGAGCGGATCGTGCGCACCGCGGCCGGCTATCTGCAGGGAAGCCCGTCCATGTGCAAGAAAAGCGCGGCCTTCCTGCGCGGCCTGTTTTATACGGCCCGGGATATCGTATTCGTGCAAAAACGTTTTGTGAGCATGATCGATTCGCTGATCGCGGGTCTGGATGCGGAGACGTTTCTGGAGCTCTTGCCGGGGCTGCGCATGGCGTTCGGATATTTTACGCCGATGGAAACCGACCGGATTGCCGGCCAGGCGGCAGCCCTTCACAAAGCGGAGAAGAAACATTTGTCCGGCGGCCTCCTGGTTTCGCCCCTGGCCTATGAATATGGGGAGAATCTGGATGGGTACGGGATCAAACGGATGGAAGAGGTGTGGGATGAATGATACGGGTGTATTGAACCGCTGGCGGCTGGTGTTGGGCGGCTACGCCTCGGGACAGCTTTCCTTTTCCGCCGAGGCGATGCTGGAAAACGGAATTTCCTGCATGGACCTGGAGGAGGTGCTGGATTTTTTGTATCAGAGGGAGCAGGGGGAGGACGTGCGCCGAGGCGGGCTTTCGGAGAGCCATTTGACGGCGGCGGCCTGGATTACGAAGATCCGCCGGCTCTTTCCCAGGGAAACGGTGGAGGTGCTGGAGCGGCAGGCGCTGGACACCTACGGGATGACCGAGCTTTTGACCGATCGGGAGGTACTCTCTAAGCTGGAGCCGAATCAGGAGCTTCTAAAGCTGATTTTGCAGCTAAAGCATTTGATGAAGGGGGAGGTGCTGGAAGCGGCGCGTAAAATCGTGCGTACGGTGGCGGACGACATTGCCCGGCGGCTTACGCAGGAGCTGCGCCGCTCCCTGTTAGGAAAGGTGGACCGCAATGCCGAGAGCCGCATCCCCTCGGCCCGTAACCTGGATATTAAAAAGACGATCCGCCGCAATTTAAAGCATTATGACGCGGAAACGCAAACGCTTCTTCTGGAGCGGGTCTATTTTAACCGGCGCACCATGCGCTATCATACCTGGCGGGTGGTGATCGCCGTGGACGAGAGCGGCTCCATGCTGGATTCGGTGATTCACAGCGCCGTGATGGCGGGGATTTTTGCCAGGCTGCCGATGCTTGACACGCGGCTGGTGATTTTTGATACGCAGGTGGTGGATCTGAGCCGTCATCTGGACGATCCGGTAGCGACGCTGATGAGTATCCAGCTGGGCGGGGGGACATACATTGCGGGAGCGCTTGCTTACTGTGAGACGTTGATTGAAAATCCGCATCGTACCATGGTGGTGCTGGTGTCCGACCTCTGCGAGGGCGGCGGCAGCGGCCCGCTGTTAGCCGTCAGCCGCGGGATTGTGGAGAGCGGGGCCAAGCTCATCTGCTTAACGGCGCTAGATCAGGAGGCGAATCCGGCCTATGACCGCAATATGGCGCAGAAGCTGGCCGACCTGGGCGCTTGGGTGGGGGCGATGACGCCGGAGAAATTGGGCGATTTTATGGGCGAGGTCATGGGATGAGCAACATGGCGAGTGTGAAGGAACAGCTTAGGCTGGCGGACGAGGAGTATTTGATCGGCCTGAGCAATAAAGGCATTGTGAAGCGGGCGGGAAAGGATTTGGAAAAAGAGTCGCCGACGGTCGTTTGGACGGAGACGGAGGCGCAGGTGGCTTTGAAGGAAGAAACCTGCGTGATTCGCACGCCGTTGGGGGACAGTAGCTGCAGCTGCCCTTCGCGCAGCATCTGCCGCCATGTCGTGACGGCGATTTTGTGGTTGAAGCGGGTAATGGAAGCGGAGACAAAGAGCAGCGGGGCGAGCGGCGGCGAGGCGGGTAGCGGCGAAGGGAAGGACAGGGAAGCAGAGGCTGGCGAAATAGAGGCTGGCGAAGCAGAGCATGGCAAAGCAGAGGATAACAAGGCGGAAAAAGCGGCTTCTTTCGCAGAGTTGCTTAAGGTCCCTCTGCCGCGCCTGCAACGCGCCTGCGGAAGCCAGCGTTTTCGCCGTTTTCTTTCTCATTGGAAGGCAGGAGAGGAAGCGTCGGTACGGGAGACGTCTATTGTAACGGTTACATTGCCATGGGAGGAAGCGGTTGTCAAGCTGCTCATTCCCCTGGAGCACTCCGCTTGCAGCTGCCACAGCCGCGAGCTCTGTCCGCACAAGGCGCAGGCGCTTTTGGCCTATCAGCTGAAAAAGGGACGGATTTCTCTGGCGGAGCTGGAAGGCCTTTTGGAACGTGAGGCTTCCTTTGACCTGGCCTTAGTGCGGGCGGCCTCGGCCGCGGTGCGAAAGGAGGTGGCCGGGCAGTTTGCCAACGGCCTTGCGCGGCAGTCGCAGGAGGTTAAAGAGAGCCTGGAGCGTCTGGCGGTTTTGTGCCATCAGGCAGGGCTGGCGCAGATGGAGAACCGCCTGCGGGAGGCGGCGGCGGGGTATCGGCAGTATTTTGACCGTTCGGCAGCGTTTCGGGCCGGAGAATTGACGGAGCGCTTGCTTTTCTTATATGACAGGGCGGATCGGCTGGAAAAAGCCGAGAGCCAGGAAACACTGCGCCGGCTGGCCGGAAGCTTTCGCGATCGCTATGAACCGGTCGGACGTCTGCGGCTGATGGGCGTCGGCGTGCGTTCGTTTGCCGGCAAGAGCGGATATGAGGGCGAGACCTGGTACTTTCTGGAGACGATACAACGCAAGTGGTACACCTGGACCGATGCCCGTCCTACCTTCTATGAGGGGGTCAAAACGCGTCCGGCAGTGACCGAGAGCGCGCCGGCCCCCTGGAACCTGGGCGGCAGCCGCCGGCAGCTTTTAGAGCTGGAATTTGAACTGAACGGGGCGAAAGCGGCGGCCGGCGGCCGGCTTTCCGCCAGCCAGGAAACGCGCGGAGAGGCGGTGGGGCAGCGGGATCTGCGGGCCGCGGCCTTTTTGGAAAGCGTCGTGTGGGATTATCGAAAGCTGCTGTGCGAATCGTTTGAGCCGGGAAGCGTGCGCGGGCGGGGAGAGCGCCTGGTTCTGGCAGGGGCCGTGCGCTGGGAAGAGCCGGAGTTTGACCGGGTCGCGCAGCGTTTTTCCTGGAGGCTGTTCGATTGGCAGGATCGGGAGCTGATTATTTCCGTGAAATATACAAAGCAGGAGCGGCTGACGATCCAGCTGTTGGAGCGGCTGGAAAAGCGGCTGTGGAACCGTGGATGCGAGGCGCTTATATGCTTTGGGTCCCTGTATCTGGAAAACGGGCGCTTGTGTCTGTACCCGATCGAACTGTTCCCGCAGGCGGCGCGGCCGGCCGGCGAGCAGATAGAGAAACGGGCGGAGCGGAAAAACGCCGGGGGATCGGAATCGGAAGAGGATTGTGGAAAGGAACAGGCGGCAATCGACAAGGGCGAGCTTTTACGAAAACAGGCGGATTTGTCCGCGCTCCAGACTCTTTCACGTTATATGAACGAAACATTTGGATTGCTGACGGATTTGTTTACCGGCGGTCTTTTGTCGGGCTCGGAAGAGACGGAGAAGGCGCTTTTGCGACAATCGGAGGACGGGGAGCGGCTGGGGCTTCACCGGGCGGCCGGGGAGCTTAAAAAGATTGGCGGCTACCTGCAGGAGAAAAGGCATTGCATGGAGTTTTCGCCGGAGCCGACGGTTTTCGCCGTCATGCGGCTTTGGCGTTACCTGACGGCTTGTAAGGAAAAGCTGTCGTATGACGAGGCGGCGGTTGGTATGGATATGCGGATCCATTTGTAGAAGAATTTACCATAAAGGTTTGAGAAGCGATTCTCGGATTGACGAACTGGAGTGGCAGAGAATATAATGAAGATGGTAAAGGGGAGTAAGAAGGAATAGCGCCAGGTATATGGGGAGATAATCTGAAACATATGAATGCAGTGAAACCAGCATTGGCATATTGCCTAAAGAAGGAGCGATTAGAAATGACGAAGATTAGACAGGACGCAATAAATCTTTTGCAGCAGATTCCAGAGGACAAGGTTATTTTTTTTATTACAAATTATGCAGGGGATGCAAGGGTTATATGAACGTGACGATCGGAAGCAGAGGGAAGAAGCTTTCAGGCAGTTAGAGAAGATTAAAAAAAAGGTTCCGGATCTAGATTATGAAAAAGAATTGGAGCAGTATCGGGAGGAAAAGTATGATATTGTGACGAGAAATCCAAAAGATTTTAAATATAGCAGTATTGAATGTATAGAGACAGAACAATTCTGTAAGATGTTGAACAGCAATTGAATTCGATAAAGTAGGATGGGGATGAGCAGGAAGGAGACAACGAATGAACCTGAGCGAGGAACGGAACTATCAAAAGCGTATGGAGCTGTGGGAGGCCCTGGGCTTCACTCCGGCCAATACGCAGCTGGCGGAACGCTATATGGAAATGTCACAGCCGGAGCAGAGGGATTTGCTCTGGCAGGCGGAGCGTCAGGATTTCTCCGGAATCAGCCACGAGGGAAAGAGCAAGTACCTGACATACGCAGAACATCTGCGCAAGCGGGAGCGTAAGCAGGAGAGTGCCCGCCTGCTGCGGCTGCTGGCGGCGATCGGCGGCTCCTCGCTGGGCTTTTTGACGGGCGGGTGGCCGTCCCCCCAGGCAAATGAGGGAATTCTTGAAACGGAGCAGGCTTTGGCGATTTGGGCGCAGTCGCGGACAAATAATCCCCTTTTTTTATATCGTCTGGCGGATCTAGTCGACGAACAGAAAGCGGCCAGGGGCGAGCCGGAGCTCTTTCTGAAAGCCATGGACCTGTGCTGGGGCGGCACGGGGAAGGAAAAAATCCTCCTGGCGGCGGCCTATCTCCACGTGGTTCCGCCGGATGTGGATTTGTACATAAAAGCGGCAAAGAAAGAACCGACCGGCTTTTTTAAATCGCTGCTTGTTCGCGGCGTACAGGGAATGGGCCGGGCCATGGAACGGGTGGCGGAACCCGGCGAAACAAAAGGCAAGGTAAAGGTTTCTCCCGAAAATGGCCGCTGGGCGGAGTGCAGTACCGAAGAGGTCGCTCCCTGGCTTCTGGAGACTCTTTGTGGTCGGCTTCCGGAACTGTTCGTGGGTGGTCTTTCGTCGGAGCAGGAGGAGCAGCTGAAGCAGTTCGTCCAGGAAAGCAAGCTGGACGATCCGGTCCCGCAGGCGGTTTCTTCTATATTAAAGAGCGGTTCTTATTCCAAAGATTCGCTGATGTTTTTGGCCTCGGTCGCGTTTTTGGCGATTGAGCATTCCGACCGCTTTCTTGCGTTTTATCGTCTCTTGATGGCGGTAGACCTGGATACCACGCTGGACGTCTGCCTGGGCTCCCTGATGACGACGCAGGGGACGAGCACGTGGTTTTATAAGCATATGAAGCAGCTGGAGGAGATCCTGCCGACGCCGCCCGCGGCTTATATCCGCTGGTGCATTACGCGCAAGATGGCGGATGCCCTGAAACGAATGGCGGCGTCCCATCCGGAGGAGCTGCGGCGACTCCTGGCACAATTGTCGGCGGAGCAGTACTCGTTTGCCCTGCAGCAGATTCGAAGCGGCAATCCGGGCCTGTATCGAGAGCTTTCCGCTTCGTCCGCCATAACCATGCGAGAAAAGGCCGTCGATGCGGTGGTAGGCATCTATCAGACAGGGCGGGAGGAGGCCAGGCGTTATCTGCTGGGAACAACAGAGCTTTCGACAGTGCTGCCCTTTGCGGCGGCCTGGCAGGGAAGCGGCAATGTCGGCTATTACCGCTGGAACACAGAGCTTTTTCAAAATATCCAGCGTCTGCGGGAGCAGGAAGGCGCCGGCGCGCAGGTCTACAAAAGAGCGCTGGTGCTGGAGGGCCTAAACCGGCGGGCCGGATACTTTCATAATTATTACTGCAACCCAAAGGCCATGAGGCCCTCGGGCACGAATAAGAATCTGGACCGCAACGATATAGACGAAATCCTGCGGATTTTTACCGAAGAGGGGCTGGCGGCTTCCGGCCAGATGGAGATGTTAGCCTGTATCTATGAAAGCTATTGGAGCGAAAAGGATAAGACGCACTTTATCAATGAAAGCGTCTACGCCGTAGCCCGGCGCAGAAACGAATGGGAGGCGGAGATACTGCGGCAGGCCCGCGAAGGCTCGGCGATCCTGCGTTTTTTGAATCTGCGCGTACTGGATCTTTCGTTTGAGGAGTATAAGGACGTGCTTCTTTCCTGCGCCGGCGACAGCGCAAAGCAGGTGCGAGAGCTTTTGCAGGCCGTCTATGCCAGCCACCGCACATGGGAACCGGAGCTGAAGGAGATGTTAGCTTCCAAGAAATCCCAGGAACGGGAGATGGCCGCGCTGACGCTGAAGGCCTGGGGAGCGGAAAATTTCCGGGAGGAGCTTACAGGAGCGCTGGCCCGGGAAAAGAGCAAAAAGCTGCAGGAGCTTTTGCAGGGCATGCTGGGCATCGAGAAGGAGAAGGGCTCCCCGCAGGATGCGGCCGCGCCCGAGACGGCCGAAGCGGTAGCCGCCGCGCTCTTAAAGGGCGGCAAGAAGCGTAAGGTGGCCTGGGCCTTCCCGCTGTGCGAGGTCCATAAAAAGGACGGTTCGCTTGCCGACGAGTCGTATCTGGCGGCAATCTTTGTCGCCTATGCCGACATGGCCGCGCCGGGTATGAGCAAGGAGGCCGGGAAGCTGGCCGGGGAACTGGACGAACGGGAGCTGGCGGCCTGCGTGGCACAGCTTTACGATCGGTGGCTGGAGGAGGGCGCGCCGGCCAAAAAGAAATGGGTT
>CANSWW010000118.1 GCA_947650845.1 uncultured Lachnospiraceae bacterium | reverse complement strand
GGGGCCCATCGGGCCCGGCTCTCCGCGTTCCCCCGGGCAGCCAGGCTCCCCCCTGGGCCCTATCGGCCCCGGTTCTCTGCATTCCCCCGGATAACCGGGCGCGCCGGGAATCCGCATGCCGAATCCGTTCGGTCGGTTATACCTCCGGTTTGTATCCGCTGTCTCCTTACCGCCCCGCTGCCTTTCTTCGTAACAATTCCGCCAAAATTTGTAAACAAATCGTAAATCCCCGCCCGCTTGACCATTCCGCACATCCATACTATAATGCAGGAGTGGCGACATAAGTGAGAAACTCTTCCAAAAAATGCCGCCCGGAAACGGAGTGAGACGAGGCGCAATGACATCCTATTGTTCTTTGTTATATCTGCTCATTTTTCTGCCGGTCGTGACATTCGCCTATGGCCTGGCGCCCCGGCGCCTGCGATGGCTGGTGCTTTTGGGGGCCAGCTACGCTTTCTTCTGGGAGCTCAGCGGACGGCTGCTGATCTTCCTTCTGATTTCCACCGGCGCGGTCTATCTGGCCGGCCTGCGGCTCTCTGCTCTGCAGAAACAGCGGGAGCAAATCACAAAAGATCTTCCCAAAGCGGAACGCAAAATACAAAAAGCCGCCTTTCAACGCAGGCAGCGGCGCGTATTGGCCCTAACGGTCCTATTTGAACTGGGACTGTTGGTCGTACTGAAATATTCCGGCTTCGCCGTAATGAATGTGAACCATCTTCTGGAAGCAGCCGGCCGTCCCGCGCTCCCGATACCGGCCTTTGTCCTGCCGATTGGTATTTCCTTCTACACGCTGCAGGCGATCTCCTATTTGACCGACGTATACCGGGGTACCATCGAAGCCGACAAAAACCTTTTGCGGCTGGCCCTGTTTATGGCCTTTTTCCCGCAAATCATGGAGGGGCCGATCTGCCGCTACTCACAGACGGCCGCGGCGCTGTGGGAGGGACGGCCGATCACCTGGCGCGGCTTTACCTTCGGCTGCCAGCGGATCGGCTTCGGTCTGCTGAAAAAAATGGTCATCGCCGACCGCCTGAATATCCTCATTGAGACGGTATTCGACAACTACGCGCAGTACGACGGCGGCATCATCGCCCTGGCAATGTTCAGCTATACGTTTCAGCTCTATATGGAATTTTCCGGTACCATGGATGTCGTGATCGGCAGCGCGGAGCTGTTTGGCGTCACCCTGCCGGAGAATTTCCGCCAGCCGCTTTTATCGCGCAGCATCGCGAAATTCTGGACGCGGTGGCATATCACGCTGGGGACCTGGTTTAAAGACTATGTATTCTACCCTCTGTCCGTCTCTAAGAAGCTCGGCGCTTTGACGCGCGCGGCGCGCAAGAAGCTGGGAAATCAATTTGGGCCGATGGCCGCGGCGGCGGTCGCACTTTTCGCGGTCTGGCTCGGCAATGGCGTGTGGCACGGGGCCGGATGGAATTACATCTTTTTCGGTATGTATCATTTTTGTCTGATTATGCTAGGGAATGTGACGGAACCCTTTGTCGCAAAAGCGGCCGGGCGTTTCGGGCTGAACCGCGACAGCCGGCCCTGGCGCGTCTGGCAGATCCTGCGCACCTTTTTGCTTGTCAATATCGGGGAGCTCTTTTTCCGGGCCGAAGGGCTAGGGGCCGGCCTCTTCATGTTTGGCCGGATGACGACGCAATTTTCCCTGGCAGGATTTCGGGACGGGACAATCCGGACGCTCGGAATGGACGGCCACGATTTTGCGATCACCGCCGTCGCCCTGCTGATTGTCTTTTTCCTCCATGGCCTGCGCGAACGCGGCGTCCGTGTCCGGGAGCGGCTGGCCGCGTGCCCTCTCCCGCTGCGCTGGGCCGCCTACGGAGGATTGTGCCTGTTTATCCTTGTATTCGGCGCTTACGGGCAGGGATATATTCCGGTAGATCCGATCTATGCAAACTTTTAGAAGGGAGACGGCCATGAAACAAAAAGCAACGTATCTTTTGCGCGCCTGCGGTTTTTTGCTCTTACTCGCAGTGGCAATGGCCGCGCTTTCCTTGCTCTTTGCTCCTAAGAATAACCGGCAGGATTTTGGCATGGGAGAAATGAAGGCCAACGCCATCCTAACCGAGCCGGCGCATACGATTGACGTCCTGGCCCTCGGGGACAGCGAGTGCGCCACCGCCATTGCCCCGATGGTCTTTTGGCGGGAACAGGGTATCACGGCCTACAACTGCGGAACCGCCGGGCAAAAGCTGTACGACACGGTTCACTACCTGAAGCAGGCGCTTGAAACGCAAAGCCCTTCGGTCGTGATCCTGGAAACCAATACAATCTTTCAGGAATGCACGCTCAGCGACACGCTTTTTGCAAAGCTGGAGGATTTTATCCCCCTGCTTCGCTGGCACGACCGCTGGAAGTCCCTGCGTTCTGAGGATTTGGGCCCGGTCGAATACACCTGGCGGGACGAGGCCAAAGGCCATATGTTTTATCTGGATGTAAATCCCGCCTGCCCCGGCGATTATATGAAACCGCGCCAGGATGTGCGCCAGGCCGCTAAATGGACTCTCCAGTGTCTGAAGGAAATCCTCGCCCTGTGCCAGGAGCACGAGGCCCGGCTCTTACTTGTCAGCACGCCCAGCGCCGTCAACTGGAATTATACCAACCACAATGGGATCCAGGCGCTGGCCGATGAATTCGGCCTTGTGTATCTGGATTTGAATCTGCTGCAGGACGAGGTGCCCATTGACTGGACGACCGATACGAAGGATGGGGGCGACCATATGAATGCCTGGGGCGCGGAAAAGGTGTCCGCCTATCTGGCGCGGTACCTGGCCAAGCAATGCGGTATCGCGGATCATCGCGGGGAAGAGGGATATGCACAGTGGGACGAGGCACTCCGATTATATGACAAAGCATGGGAAGAAACACCGTGAAAATGGTGCGCCTATGAGCGCACCGCTTTCTCTAAATCAGTTTGTACTAAAGGAGGATCCTCTTTCCGCCTATATCGGGCAGTTCCATTTTGAGATTTCTCTGTTCGGTTACTGGTATCAGGGAGAGATCCGGCAGCTTCGGAACCTTTTGCTCAACGATATAAAAATTGCCTTCACAACGCAAGGCAGCTGCCGCATCGCAACCGTAGAGCAGGAGTATGTCGCCAATCCCGGCGATGTGTTTATTCTGCCTCCTTATACGCTGCACCATGCGGATTTTATCACCGACGGACCGGTGGAATCCTTTGATATCCATATGCGGATCCTGCCTCCCCACCTGCAGCAATGGTTTGTGGAAAACCTGCATGGCCGGATCTTCTTTCCCCGGATCGTGACGCCTGCCCTCTACGAACGTCTTACGTCGGCCTACCGACTGACCTGTGAAAAAGCTCCGGGCAGCTATCTTCTGATCCGCAACATCTTGACGGAGCTGCTGGCCCTGTGCCTCAACTATTCCGCCGGGCAGCATCCGGTTTCTTCCCGCCGCCTGGGAAGCCGGGAGAAGGTCGCCGCCGATTTTCTCTCCTGTGTTGACAGCCATTACCGGGAAAATCTGCGCATAGAGGATATATGCCGCCTGCTGCACGTCAGCCCCAGCTACCTCTCCCGCTGCCTGGCAGAGGTGCTGGGCGTCCGTGCGACTTCCTATATTATGCAGTACAAGCTTCTTCGGGCGCAGGATCTCCTCAAGACCGGTTCCATGAGCATACAGGAGACCGCCGATTATCTCGGTTTTTCCTCCGTATCGTATTTCAGCCGCTTGTTCCGACAGCATTTTAACGAAGCGCCGTCACATTTTGCCCGGCGCTACGAGGAAACGTCACCGGAGCCTGTCCCTAAATCGCAAAGCAACGCAGGTAATGCGTCTCAGTCCACGACCCGATAGACCTGTCGGACGGATTTGCCAAAATACGGGCTTTCCGGGTCATAAAACTGCGGCCTGCGGGAATCTTCCTTATTGTAAGTCCACTGCAGCGAATTCACAATATATTCTTCCGGGTCGATCTCGATCCAGTCGTTGTACTCTAAAAGCCGTTCAATGACAGCGGCCTGGTTTTCTCCCTGGGCAGCCCAGCCTTCGGCGCCGTAAAGCGTCTCCAGATAGAGCGCCGCGGCGGCATGGGCTTCTTCGCTGGCAGGATCCATGATCCTGGCCGTTCCTTTGATCTGTACGCCGTAGGAGTTGAAGTAGTCATTGGCATAGGCGACATACTCTTCTTCCGGGATCTGATGATACCAGTACAGGACGACAGCCGGGTTCTGTTTAATGTGCTCGCACTTCTCTGTCCCTCTCTCACTGGAGGCGTAGAGCTTCATGGTCTCCGTGTCAATCACAAATTCCACCGACGACAGGCCAGGCTCATTGTTGTGAGACGTGGCGATCTGATACATCTCTCTGTAAGAATAGATCGTATTACCCTCCGCATCGGTTTTCAAAGGCCAGCCGCGCAGATAATCCAGCGCCAACGCGCGAATCTCCTCCTGGGACAGCTGTAAAGATTCGTCGATTGCTTCCGAAGCGCCGGTGATTGCGTCAGCCTGCGTAGGGGCGCTGACCGAATCTACGGCTGTGCTGACCGCTTCGTCAATTTTTTTCTGCACATCCGCTTCTGCGACCCAGCCGTTTGCTTCCGGTTCCAGGACCCAGCCGTTTTCCGCCGGGTTTTTGACCCAGCCATCCGCCTTAAGCTGCTCGTCCGAAACAGTTTCGACAGCCGGTTTCGTTGTACAAGCCGTCATCGACAACGCCAGTGCCGCTACGAGACAAAGTGCCCATCTTTTTTTCATGATACATTCCTCCCTTTGTGCGATCCGGTATCTCCCGGATGCAATGATAAAGCAGTTTCCTGTTACAGTTATAACTTTATCATGGCAAACTGTGTTTATCCATGCAGTTTTCTCCCCTCTTTTTGCAGAAAACGTGCCGGATCGCATATTCCCCCGGATTATCGCCTGCGCAAAATTCGCCCCCCGAAGGCCTGCGCACATTCGGGGGGCGGATTTAAGAAACACGTATCTTACTTTCTTTAGGTATTCGAATGAATATGGACATGCGCCATATCCTCAAACATCTTTGCCGTTCCATATACATTCATTTTACCATAGCCGCATGCACGTGCCATTTCAAGAATTGAAACCGCGTTGGAACCCATAAACAAGGGAAATTGCTGTTCATCGGACAATTCCATAACCAGTTTAAGGTCTTTGTACAAAAGATCCAACTGAAATCCCTGTTCCAATTCACGATGTTTCAAAAAGATTTGATCGATTGTTTCTGTCGTAAACGATCTTCCGGAGCTTTGATTGATGATTTCAAAAAGCTCATGCAGGTTCATGCCCATTTTTTTTGCCAGCGCCATCACTTCGCATACCATGTTCATACGGGACATCCCCCTCATAAAAATCGCCGATCACCTGGGATTGTCCATGCTTGTCAAGGTTTGGTCCTTTGGTCCAGCCTTTTAAACCCCATTTGCCATGAAAATGAATGGTCTTTGACCCGATTTGAATCTCAAAATCAGGCATTACGCAGGTGCCATCGTCCACATAAGGAAGGCGCACCCATTCTCCGATCAGCCTGGCATTCCCGTCCACGACCGGCTCTTCGCCCTCCAGCCAATAGCCGCCGACCAAATGGTCCGCAAAGCCTTTGACGACCGCAAATTCTTTTCGTCCGTCGTCGCGGAGCCCGGCAAGATTTGCGACGACATAATCCGTGGTGTTTTGCCATGCTGCTTCCAGATCGCCCGTATCCTGCGGCACATGCTGATCGGTATGGCACGCCATGCCGACAATCGGCCGCCCTTCATAGACGCCTCTTATGATGCATGGATTGGTATACCATGTACTTGTCGGCAGCTGCTCACAGCGGTGGATGAAAAAGGTATAGGGAAAGGGTTCCAATGTGACATCCAATATATCCGCTTCCTTCCAGCTTACACGTCCATCGCCATAATAGCGATATTCGACAAGGGGATCCTCTACATTGAATCCCCACACGACGGGATCATCCGACAGCTTTGAATAAGGAGGGTTCATCACACAGCCGCGCTGTGCCAAATCATCCACATGTCCGCCATTTTGAACCGCCAATGGCCCTTTCCCGCACCTTACCATGCCGCCCCAGCGCCCGCTGTCAATGTTCATCAGGCGGAAGTAGGAAATGGGCGCGTTTTCTTTCCCGTCAGGAAACCAAAGGCCAATGCAACCGACCACATGCTTGACGGGATGGCCGTCCTCATCATTGTCAAAGCGTTTTGGGCAAATCGCCAGATCCTCCGCGGTCAAACGACCAAAGTAATATTTTTCCATTTTCTATCCTCGCACAATTCCTTCCTTCACACTATCCTTCCATACCGGCTTCCTCTGCTTTTTTATCCAATACCTTGCCATATCCCTTTATGAAGAACGACCAGATCACAAAATCAAGGGCAACCAGAGCCGCATATAAGATTACATTCCTGAAATCGCCGGCGCTTCCAATGAATGAATTAAAGAACGCCGGCGTTGACCATGTAATCAGAACGCTCATTTTTGAGACAAGGCCAATCTTTGCCGCAAAATAAGCAATTGTGAAATTCAGCGGCGTAATAAATAAATACGGAATCAACATGCTGAAATTAAACGCGATCGGCAATCCATACACAAGCGGTTCGTTGATATTGAACAGCGCCAATGGCAGGGACAATTTACCCAATGTTTTAAAGTCCGAACGCTTATTTACAAACAAGGCCAGCGCCAATCCAATCGTACATCCGCAGCCGCCCATGCAGCCCCATACATCCATAAACGTCTGATTGATGATAAAGCCCTCCTCCAGCGCCGCCGTATACAGCGGCGTTGCCACGGCATTGACAAAGGAAGGATGGATTCCAATAAAGAACAGGCTGCATTTGATCATAATTGTCAAAAACGCGCCGCCAAGAGTCGCGGAAATGCCTACCAGCGGCGCCTGCAAAATCGAATACAGCAAATCAATGAATTCATAGCCTGTCACAAATCGAATCATCCATGTTCCAAGCGCAAACACTACCATGATAATGGCCATTGACAGCAGCAATTCAAAGGAATCCAACACGGCTTGCGGAATATTGCCGCTGATTTTAATTTTAAACACACTTACCTTGCTTAATTTGATGAAAAGCGATGTCGCAAAGATACTGACCAAAATGGATACCAGTAAACCGCGGCTGCTAAAATAAGAAGTTACCGTATCGGCCGGTACGGAAATAAACAAGGCTGCAACCGTTACCACCACACAGAGATGCGGTTTATCAAATTTCTTCAATACCGCCAGATTGTATGACAATAAGCACATAACCGTTAATGACATGATTTTAAACCCGCCATTATTCAATCGTGTGATGATTTCTGAGAATTGAGCTACAAACTCTTCTCCAAAAAGATCATGCACCCACTGGGCCGGCAGTAAAATCGATCCGATAAACGTTCCAAATCCCGCGACAACTAAGAACGGAATGATTGACATAAAGGAATTCCTCAATGCCACAACAATCATATTACTTGATATCTTCATTGCTACGCTCTCAAATTTCTGCAGTACCTTGTTCATATGCCCTCCTCTCATTTGTCCAACACCGCTTTTTTCGCCTGCAAATAAATTCCCCTGCCATCCATTCGTCCATAAGACATCATGTCCATCAAAAGGCAGGGCACGCCCTGCGTATCCGCATAGGCCTTTGTATTTGCGTAATGTCCCCTGACCTGCGGTCCCAATAAAGCTACGTCATACTTGTTTAAGGTTGCTTCCACATCCTCAATCGGATAGGCGTCAATAATATCGCAGGAATCGCCTGCCTTTTTCATTTTTGACACCAGTACGCTGGTTGACATGCCATATTGGCAATATAATACGATTTTCATTTTTCTCCTCCTTTGCCTTGATTCTAGCATTACCTCATCCGCAACGCCATAAAACAAATTTCCTGCTGATAACGGCAATCACACGTCTTGCTTGATGAATTCCCGCAGTTTTTGGACCTGTTTTTTTAATTCGTCAAGCTCATGGTAAAGCGCAATAAATTCTTTCGCCTGCTCCTTGCATACGGCAGCCATCGTCACATGGTCCTGCGCATGTACTGATAAAATATTCACATCCACGCCATTACCGCTGACCTCCTGGCGTATCAAATCGGTCTGGCATTCATGCGCCTCGTTCATTTCCCGGTCGCCCTCCGACAGAGAATCATAGATCTTCGATTCCTCCTGATTTTTAGCCGCCTGGATCGCGCTTAAATAATGAAATCTCGCGTTTCCCGCATGTAGAATCAATTCAAAGGATTTCTGGTATTTTGTGTCGTCCATGTTAACCTCCTATGGCTTCTGAAATTGTCTGTTGAAACAATTGTATCATTTTTTCATAATCTCTTTTTCGAATCAGTTCTCTTACCAGCGCCTTATCGAAAATAACGCTTGACAGCATTTCATAAAAATAGCGTAAATCAT
>CANSWW010000117.1 GCA_947650845.1 uncultured Lachnospiraceae bacterium | reverse complement strand
CCTTTGTGTAATAGGCCGCCAGCATTTCCAAGGCCATGGTTTTTCCAAAGCGCCGGGCGCGGCTTACACAGACCCATTTTTCTTTTGTGGACAGCCGTTCGTTCATCTCGCGGATCAGCATGGTTTTATCGACAAATAGTTTTCCGTTCAATAACTCACGGAATCCCTCTCCGCTGTTGCTGCGATTTAGAAAATGGTAGTATGCGTTCATGGTTTTATCCTCTTTCACCTGTCATTTCGTTAGTTCAAAGGCATCCAGGGGTTGACTTTATGCTAGGATCATAGCATAATGGACCGTAAATTGCAATTTTTAAAAAATCTATTTTTGCACATTCAGATGAAAGGAAAGACGGACGTTTTGCAAAAGGACAGGCGAACGCAAAAAATCCCGGTCCTGGAATCAGCAAGTTCCCCCTTACGTCCCTTCTAAACCTACATGCGCCGCTGGCGCGGCGCACCACCACGGCATGAAAGCCGATTGCGACGCGAAGCTAGTCCTTTAGGGCTCCGCACTTCGTGGTCTACGCTCCGCTTCGGTCGGCGCTAAACGAGTGCCACCGGCACTCAGCGCCCCGCAATCGCCGCCGGTATTCGTATTCCGGGCTATCGCCCTACATACTCATACCGGCTTGCCCGTCCGATGTCCATATGGCTGTGCGTGTAAACACGCCCAGCCACATGGCCGCCGTCCGGGGCTTTCATAGTAATTTATAATAGGGCGATTCCTCCGGCTTCTCCACCTGCACGGGAACCCACAGCCGTAGCATCATTTCCCGCCCCTCAAAGAGAAAGGCCGGGGTTTCGGCCAGGCTTTCCGAGATGTATTCACCGCAGAGCGTATAGCCTTCTTCCTCTGCGATATCCAGGAATTTTTGCAGATAAGCGTGTTCCATATGGGTCCCGTCCTCGGAAAAAACGTGGTCGAGGGTGACGGTCAAATAATAGCCCACGGGCCAGTATTCCTCCCGGGCGCCGAGCCCCTGCGGATTAAAAACGTAACCGCCGATGATTTGAGGACGGCGGTTTTTCAGTGATCCAAGACTTGCGATGCCGCCGGCATTGTGAAAGAGGGCCAGCGGGAGCCCCTGGCCGACGATAGCGTCCTTGATCGCGCGCAGGGCAATTTCCCAGTTTTTCAGCTGAGGATCCTCGTCACGGCAGGCGGCCATATAATAAGGCGGAACAGGAAAACGGAGGATACGCCGCCGGGGGAGGTATTCCAGCGTGATGACATTGCAGACGGGCTTGTTTAGGCAAATTCCACAGGTGCGGATCAGTTCCCGGGTCGCGTTCTGAGAAAGGCGCAGCTGTTCCATCGCGCGTTCCAATTGCCGGGTCTGTCGGTTTAAAAGCGTTTGCAGGTATGCGACGTCTTTTTTATCGAGGACTTCGCGGATTTCGCTGAGGGAAAGCCCGGCGAGCTTCATTTGCTGGATGACGTCAAGGGTAGAGCATTGGGAAAGGGAGTAGTAGCGGTAGCCGGTGGCCGGGTCGATTTCCTCCGGGATCAGAAGCCCTTCCTTATGGTAGAGCATGAGCGTTTTTTTGGTTACGTGATTGAGCTGGGCCATTTGGCCGGTGGTAAAACGGTCCATAGCGAAAGGCCTTTCTGTTTTCTGTGACCAAAATGGGGGCGGAAAATCCGCCCCACTGTCTGGTTCGCGCATTGAGTGGCGAAAAAGGATTTCTAGGAAGGCTTTTTTACTTTGCCTCTACCGTAAAGGCAATGCTGGAAGCCAGCGGCGATACTTTGCCGTCGGCCGTGCGGCAGCGCACGTCCAGGCGGTAGTGGCCGGGCGTGGCGGCATCGTAAGTGAAAAACCAGTAAACCCAGCGTTCTGCGGTGGCTTCGGGCGTTTCGTAGGACGTCCAGGTCTGTCCGCCGTCCAGGGAGAATTCGACGGCGCTCACCGCGACATCGTAATCGTCGGCGTAGCCTTCAAAGGTAATCTGGCTGCCGACCTGGAAGGCGGCGTCCTCAAAGCGGTTGAGGATGCTTACCTTGGCGCGTTGGGAAGCGGCCGGAGCCGCGGGTGCGGCTGCTTCCGACGGATCGGTGTCGGCCAAAAATTCGATGTCCGTGACCTGGCGGGTAAAATAGTTGGCCGCAGCGCCGGGCATCCATAGCTGGACGGGGCCGCCGTTTGCGGGCTTTAGGCCCTCGCCGCCGATATGATACACGAGCATAGCTTTGTCGGCTTGCTCTAAGGAAAGGCGGACGCCGTAACCGTCGGAACCGGTGACAACGACGGAATGAACGTCTCTCTCCAGATCGGCCATCTGCAGGATGCTTGACAGCGCCACTCCGGTCACCTCGGCATTGACGATCGAGGGGGACATGGCGCAGGAACATTTCAGAGTATCGGTGATCCCCTGGCCCTTCAGATCGTCTAAAGAGAGCTTCATGGCCTTCTCAAGCCTGCCGCCTACATTTATGTAATACTCGGCGGCATCGTCCCCGCTCATCGTTTCAAAGGTAAAGCTCGGAGCGGCGCAAGCCGCTGTGGCGGCGGTGCCAAAGAGGCTGAATACCTGGTCGGAGGGGGAGAGGATGGTTTGGTCGTAGGTAAACTGGCCGCTTACGTTGGCAATGGTATCATAAGCGGTTTCCTCGGTTTTTTCAATAGCGGCGCCGTCGATGGTTACCGTGGTAGCGGCGCGGGCGTCCGCGGCCGTATCGGAGAAGCCGGGAGCCGGATCGGAAACGTCGGCGGAAAAATCAGCCGCCAAAGCGGGCGTTAGGCCGGACAGGCCGTTTTGCAGAGCCAGCAGACCGGCGGCGCCGACGAGGGCTTTTTTCATTTTTTGAGCCATAGTGATGTTCCTCCTTATTTTGCGTTGAACAGGATTTCTTCGGCAACGGTCGTTATTTTCCCGGTTTCGGAGACGGCGCGCACGGACAGTACATAGGCGCCGGGCTCCTTAGGGGTATAGGTGAAATACCAGTATACCCAGCGGGTAAGGTCGGAATCCTCGGTGGAGAAGGTCGTCCAGGTCCGGCCGCGGTCTAAGGAGAACTCGTCGGCTGTCACCTGTTCGTCAAACGCGTAAGCATAGCCCTCGAAGATGTAGGCTTCTTTGGCGGGAATGATCTGTCCCTCGTGGAAATGGTAGATGCCGACGCTGGGCTTGTTGACCGGGGTTCCGTCCTCCTCATACCAGCCGTCGAAGATCTTGACCTCGTCGGGCGGCGTGGTGACGACTTCGAGCGTGGTGACGCGGCGGATGTGATCCGGGGCCGCGCAGCCGGCGCTGAAGGTGACGGCGGGATAGCCGCTTTCCCAGGCCAGGCGTTCGCCGTTCATTTCGTAGACCAGCCAGGCGCCTTCGCCTTCGATGGTGGTCATCAGGGTGCCGCGGGCCCAGCCGTCGGGCGCGGTGTTCATGACAGCGGTCGCGCCGTCCTGGACGCCGGCCTGTTCCAAAAGCCAGCTCATGGGAATGCCGGTGATTTCCACGTTGGAGATGTAAGGTCCGCCATTGGGGTTCATCACGCACATGTTTGTGAGGATGCGTTTTTCGGAGGGCGCGGTCTTAATAAGCTCGCCCAGAGTCGTTTGGATCGGGTTGTCCACCGCGCCAGTGATAGAGATCGGCCAGTTGTTAAAGAGATCCTCATCCAAAGGCATCTGCGCCAGATCGGCCCCGGCCATCTCGAGAGTGGTGTCGCCGCTCATCCAGTTTACGTTCATAATGCCTTCGGTCGCGGTGAGCTTATCCTGGTCATAGGAGAATTCGCCCTCGATGTCGGACAGGAAGGTAATGCCCTGCAAAACGTCGTATTTGGCTTCGTCCCACAGGCGCAGACCCTGGCCGTCGCTGGTCGCGGTATGGCAGGACATGCAGCCGCCGGTAAAGGTATCTTTGCTGTGGATGCCATGGATCAGGCTGCCGAATTCGTACATCTTATAAATGTAACCGTCGCCCACGTCGTGGCAGATGAAGCAGTCCTGGACCTCCATCTCCATGTCGTAGGTGTTGGCAAAGGTCAAATGCTCATAATCCATGGAAGCAATCAGGTCGGCCAGGTTGCCGTGGCAGGCCGCGCAGCCGCGGTTGTCGGCATTTAAGTAATACGTATTGTAGGCCGTGGTATCGCCGGGGCGGTGCCAGTAGCCGCCGATGTCATCGGGGGGTACGCTGTACCTGCACGCCGCTCGGCAGGGTCGTGACGCGGGGGGCGTATTCTTCGGTGCGCTCCTGCATCTGGCCGTACATGTTTTGGATGGCGGTATCGCCGTCCATAGCACCGGGCGCTCCGTCCGGTGAACTTTCCGGGGCGACAGCCTGGGTTTCGGAGACTTGAGTTTCCGGCGCCTGGGTCCCGGCAGCCTGGCTTTCCGGCGCCTGAGTCCCGGCCGTCGGCGCCGCACAGGCGGCCAGCAGAGACAGAACCAGTCCCAGGGCAGCCGCTTTCGCAATGGTTGTTTTTTTCATCGCAATTCCCTTCTTTCTGTAAAATAGATTTATGCAGCTTGCCGGATCCGGGCAGGGGCTGCATAGATGTTTTTATTTTATCAAAAGGAAAGCAGGACAGCGATATCCGAATCCACCGGATGGATTGTCATAAATCACCTTTTTACACAAAGGGAAGCCTATATAATCCCACAGGGGCTCCTGTGACCGCCTGTTATAGAGCTTCGGAATCAAGACGGCATACGGATTTTGGCGGAAAGCGCCGGACAGGGCAGGAATCATGCTTGACTGTGCCCTTAGGGAACAGTTTATACTTTCACCAGGAAAAATCCGAGGTGAGGGAAATGGAGACTGTATTTGTATCGGAAACCCAGGAGATCGAGGACGCGATCCGCGCAGATTGCTTGTTGTTGGAAAACGGGGAGCAGGAATGGGAGCTGCCGCCGGGGAAAATAGTCGTGTGCGTCTGTACCAAGAGCGCGGCGACGCTCTGCGGGAAGGGTTGGGAGCTTAATCTGGAACCGGGAGACATCTGTCTGCCGACAGCCGGACAGGCATTTCGCGCCAAGGGGCGGGGGGCGGGGGGCCCGTTTGGTTTTGCTTGAGACAGAGCCGGGCTTTCTTGACCGGGAATACGCAGAGGCCCTGGAAAAAGCTCCGGTTTTACGGGAGGCGGTGGCGGCGGCATGTCAGGGGACGCAGACCAAGCCGGCGCGGTTTCGCCTGGGCGAGCAGGAAAAGATCCGGTTGATCCTGGAGGACATGCTGTGCGAGTACAGGGGACGACAGAAGGGATATGCGATATCGCTGAAAAGCGGGTTATCACGGATTCTGGTTATGCTGATCCGGCTGGCAGAGGGCGCAGAGGCAAAGGAGCAACGGCCGGAAGAAGCGGCAGTTACGCAGGAGATTTTGCGCTATTTGTATGAAAATATGGAAAAAGCATCTCTGAAAGATACGGCGGCCCGCTTCTATTATCATCCCAACACAATCAACCGACTGCTGCTTCGAAGAACAGGCCGGAATTTCTCGGAAATGGTGAGGGAGCTTAGGCTGGAGCGCGTCCGCGGACTGCTGGTAGAGACAAACCTGCCGGTGCGGCAGATCGCGGAATCATGCGGATACCGGAATATGACGCATTTTTACCATATATTTTATGAAAGCTGCGGAATGACGCCGCTCGCGTATCGAAGCAGGGGAGACGACAGCTGCGTTGAGCCGTGAAATCCCCGTCAAAGAAGCCTCAGCCATCAATCCACATAAAACCGCAGCAGCCAAGCTCGGATATCTCCCGAAACCCCATCGACCGATAGAAAGCGATCGTTTTCGCCGTATTATCCGTAGCCAGCTCAATCTGGCGCACATGGCGGTATCGCGTTAGAACGGCCCGCAAAAGCGCCGTGCCAATCCCCCTGCGCTGGTGCTCCGGAAATACAAGAATATCCTGCACCAATACGATGGTTTGGCCGTCGCCCACGGTACGCGCCAGCCCCAAGAGCTGTTCGTCCTCGTAAGCAGCCAGCGTTAGCATAGAATGTTCAAACCCCTTGCGCAGTATATCCGGACGATCGGTATAAGCCGTCCAGCCCACGCTTGTGTACAGACGCAGGATTTCCGCTTCATTGTATACTTTGTACTCCCGAATTTCCATAAAAAGACCTCCTCCCGTACTTCTCATGCTTCCCCAAACAGCATCCTTGCGCGGCTGTTGCCCGTAATCATTAGGACCGTCCCCCCTTAGGCACAAACCGCATTTTCTTATGCGCCTTTAATTTCTTCATCGCCCAGTCGTAATGGCTGGAGGTGGTGCTAACAAAGTAAGAGCCCAAAGCGTTCCCGCCCGCCCATGCATAGACGCCCTTCGAAAACAGCTCCTCATCGGAAAAGGTCTGCGCCAATTCCATCACCTCGGCGTGGGACCTTTGAAACAGCGCTTTAGCATCCTCCAAAGAAGTAGCCTGATGCTTTTTCCAGAACTCCACATTCATCTGGCCGTACGTTTTCCAATTATAAGGCGCCGGAAGAAACGGCTGCGGATCGCCGCCCTGGTTAGCGCGCACCCAATGTAACAGCAGCTGGTGCCACTCATACAGATGGATAAGAACATCCCGGAGATTCTTATCCCGTTTCCAATGTGCCTCCTTCTTTTTCACATCGCCGGAAAAATCAAAGGGCGCGGACAGCTCCTCCTCAGTCAATCCGGCAATCAGCGCCTCCAGCTTTTCATAGTTTGCCGCGGCCGCAGTCAATAAATCGGTTTTAGATGTTGGTCTGCTCATTATTCTTCCTCCCTATCGTTTCTAAACAGCATTGTACCAGAGAAATATTGACATCTCATGTCAAGTTTTATATTTCTCATAAATTTCCTTTGCCTGTTCAGCGACAAGGACTTTTAAAGAAGCAGGAAAAAGGATATCGACCCGCGTCCCAAATGACAGCAAAAACCCTGCCAGCCAGGCGTCCACGGGCATAGGGGCAGAGACGACAAAATCGCCGTTCTCCTGCCGCCGCACCTGCGCAGGTTCAAACTCATCGTAAACGCGATGGGCCATTTCCTTTGGAAAGCGAAGCACCACAGGCGGATATTCCTCCCCGCCGGGCTCGTAGGCCGCCGGAAAAGGACGGCGCGCAAACGAATCCTCCAACACCGCGAGCTCCAAAATACGATTCAATTTGAACAGCCGCCAGTCCTGCCTCTCGGTACAGAAAGCGCTCAAATACCACGCCCTCGACCGGTAAACAAGCTTATACGGCTGCACGACCCGCTCGCAGCTCTGCCCACAAGAATTCGCATAGCAGATCCTTACCACGCGGCTTTGGAGCACAGCCGATTTCAAGAGCTCAAATTTCTCACGGTCAAACCCCTGATTTCCCCAGCGCGAAAAATCCACCTCCAGCCAGTCCTCCGTCCCCAGCTGAAAGAGGGCGGAAAGCTTTTGCAGCGTTTGGCCGGCGCGGACATCCTGCGCGGCATGCAGACTCTGCAGGGCGGCGAGAATTTCCTGCTTCTCCTCCCCGGACAAAACCGCCCGCCCAAGGACAAAATCCTTCATAAGGCGGATGCCGCCGCCCCGGCCCGCCTCGGCATAGACAGGGATCCCCGCGCCGCTTAACGCGTCGATATCCCGGTAAATCGTCCGCACCGATACCTCAAACCGTTCGGCCAATTCCGGGGCGGTCGCCTGCCCCTTTTCTAACAGGTGGTACAGGATCTTAAACAATCTGCTTTCCTGCATAGCGGCCGCCCTCCCTCCTTGACCAAATCGCATACAAACCTTGACATGATACGCCGGGTATTGCGACCGGATATAATCCGCCCAAGACACCAGGTTCATTATAACGGTTTTTCCTTGCGGGATCAACCGGATTTGCTTTTTGGGAGGTATTGCATGTCCAGATATTATTCGTTAGTCAGACCGAAATTTCTTAAAATGCGATAGCTGTCCAGCAGGCCGGCCATATAGGCATTGGCGATGTATTCAAATTCATTTTCGTCTTTTCGGGCCAGGACGATCTCTACGATGTCTCGCTGGGATTCAGTAAAATCGGTGTTTCGGTAGCGTTCATGAGCTTGTTGATATGCGCGCAGGGAGGTTTGGTAATCGATGTCTTTTGTGAGAAGGATATTTAGCGTATTGTTTTTCAAGCTGTCCATGCATAATTTCAGGGTCTCTTTGATTTCCTGGAAGGTGTCGGCTTCTGCGATGATGGAGACGATCTCTTGTGTGATTTGATCTTTTTTCTGCATTTGTCTGATTCCTTTCTTCATACAGGCATGGTGAAAAAGCGGTTGTCGGGTTTCCATGAAAAAAGGGACAGCGGCATCTTACCAGGCAGCTATCCCTCATTTTCGTATACTTTTCATAAAGGTTTTGACGATCTCTTTTTCCTCCAATTTTAAGTCATCCCATAACAGCAGGAGTTCTTTTTGTTCGTTGGACAGGTCCGGAATGCTTTCACCCTGTGTGAAGAACTGAGCAATGGTGATTCCGAAGGCAGCGCAGATTCTTTCGATTGTGACCAGGGTTGGCACGTTTTTCTTTTTCACGATATCGGATAGTGCAGATTGTGAAATGCCCATTCGGTTGGATAGC
>CANSWW010000116.1 GCA_947650845.1 uncultured Lachnospiraceae bacterium | reverse complement strand
ATCTCAACCGGATGCAGCACCCCGTTCTCCTCAATAATAAAATCAATCTCGCCCTCCGCCTCCGTGATTTCCCCGTCCCGCCTTCTCCTTTTCCGGTCGCGCCCCCGGTAATACGAAACAAAATACCGATAATCCAGCCCCGCATTCGAAAAAGACTTCAATATCTCCGATATCACAAACGTCTCAAAAATATGGCCGCTAAAAGCGCCGCAAGCCAAAGCCTCCGCCGTCAACCAACGCGTCAAATAACAAGCCAGCCCCGTATCCCTAAAATACAGCTTCGGCGTGCGGATCGCCCGCTTCAGCACATTCGCCGTATACGGCTCCAGCAGATAAACAATCCCCGACGCCTCTAAAATCGAAACCCAATGCTTCACCGTCGAAACATCCTTGCCGACCGCCTCCGCCAGATTCGAATAATTCAATACCTCCCCCGTCCGCGCCGCCGCCGCAATCATAAAACGGCGAAACGCATCCAAATCCTGCACCGCCGACAGCTCCCGCACATCCCTCTCCACATACGTCCGCACATAATCGCCGTAAAACGCCCCCCACTCCACCCGCGCATCCTGCAAGGCCGGATACGAACCACGGTGGATCACCTCCCATAAATTAGCCGGAGTCCTTACCGTTTTCTGCCTCTCCAGAACATACTCCATCGTCGGCAAAAAACGCTGCCCAAACGGATCCCCCTGCATCTCCCGCAAAGACAAGCCCGCCAGCTCCATAATCCGGATCCGCCCCGACAAAGTCTCCGACACATTCTTCATCAACACAAACTGCTGCGAGCCGGACAGGCAGAATAACCCCCTGCCCTCCGACTCATCGCACTCCATCTTAATATAACGAAACAATTCCGGCGCCCTCTGCACCTCGTCAATCGTAACCGGTGGCCGGTTAAACAGCAAAAACCCACGGCCGTCCTCCCGGGCCCGCTCCTCCGCAAACGGGTCATCCAACGTAACATACCCTCTGTCCGGAAACAATTCCCTCAAAAGAGTCGATTTCCCCACCTGGCGCGGCCCCGTCAACAACACGGCCTTAAACGTCCCCACCGCCTCCTCCAGCCGGTCCTCTATGCTCCTGCGTACATAATCCATACGGCACCTCGACAAATTTAGATTTCAATTCCAAATTTATCATATCACGCCGTCCAGACCCTGTCAAGGCACAATCCTTCCTACGCCTCAGCCCCAACCACTCCTTCCCGCGCCCCATTCCCCAAAAACAGCCGCCCCGCTCTCCTGTCCGGAGCAACAAAAAAGGAACCGTCCACAGCGCCTTCGCTGAAGTGTACGATTCCTTATAAAGCCGCTCAAAAACTCCCTCGCATAACTCCGGTATGTTTCTGCCATGACTCCATTATGTCTCTGGCATGGATTCCGGTATATTTCTGGCATGACTCCAGCATATCCCCGGCACGCTCACCGCCCCGACTCCCGGATTACCCGCGCCAAAAACGCCCCCTGCCGCTTCAGCCGCCCAAAATCCGGAAGCCGCCACTGCCAGTTCGGCGCCCCCAGCGTCCCCGGCGTGTTCAGCCGCCCCTCCTCGCCCAGGCCGATGAGATCCGCCACCGGCACAATCGCCAGCTCACAAGGCCGCCGCATCGTATACGCCACAAACGCGTGCGCGATATGGCGCGTATCAATCCCCTGCCCGCGCAGGAAAGCCCGGCACTGCCCCTGCTCCTTCTTCCCCTTCGCCAAAAACCACTGCCGGATCGTCTCATTATCATGCGTCCCCGTATACGAAATCAGCCGCTCCCCCTCCAGCGTATCCCCCTCCTCCGCATCAAAATTAAACTGCACCACATCCATCCCCGGCAGCCCATACGCATCCCGCAGCTCATACACCTCCGGCCGCAGCTCGCCCAAGTCCTCCGCCACGATATGCATCTGCGGATACTCCTCATACAGCCGGTCAAAAAACGCCCGCCCCGGCCCCTCTACCCACTCCCCCTCAACCGCCGTCGGGCAGGACGCGGGAATCTTCCAATATGTATCAAACGCCCGGAAATGGTCAATGCGCACAATATCAAACAGCCCTGCCGTATACGCAAGCCGCCCGATCACAAACGAATACCCCTCCTTCGCGATCTCCTCCCAGTTATAAATCGGGTTCCCCCAGCGCTGCCCCGTCTCGCTGAAATAATCCGGCGGCACCCCGGCAATAAACGCCGGCCGCCCGTCCGCCTCCAGCAAAAACTTCTCCCGGTTCATCCACACATCCAGCGAATCCACGCCCACATAGAACGGGATATCGCCCATAATCTCAATCCCCCGGCTGTTCGCGTACTTTTTCAAAGCCATCCACTGCCGGTAAAACGTATACTGCACAAACATCTCATAGGCGATATCCCCGGCCCAGGCCTCCTCCATACCGGCCTGGCACGCCGAAGGGCTCTGCTTCTCCTGCCGCCTCCTCGGCCACTCCTTCTGCTCGGCCGGCCATTCCAGCCAACTGCGCATCCCGTTCGCCTTCTTAAAAGTCAAAAAAACCGCATACGGATAGACCCACTCCTGCGCCGCAAACTCCTCATAGCGTTCATCGGCCGTAAAATGCGCAAACGCCTTGCGCAAAAGCTTCTCCTTTTGCCGCCTGATTTCCTCATAATCAATCGCCCGTGCCCGGCACAGATGGCGCGGCAGCTTTTCCTGCAAAAGCCCCTGGTGACGCAGAGCCTCCAAATCAATATACAGCTCGTCCCCGGCCATCGACGAATACGGCTGGTAAGGCGAATTGCCAAACCCCAGCGGGTTCAGCGGCAAAATCTGCCACACCTTCACGCCGCACTCCGCCAAAAAATCCACGAATTCATAGCTGTGCTTCCCAAAATCCCCGATTCCCCAGCACGACGGCAGCGACGCCACCGGCATCAAAACTCCTGCTTTCTTCATTTCCTATGTACTCCCCTCGCCCGTTCCGCATACCTGCCTCAACCGCTTTGCGAATCCACATCGCCCGTCCTGTACGCTCGCGCCAGTTCCGGATTTAATGTATACAGCCTTTCCAATCCCGCAGTACGACAAGACGCACGCCGGTTTAATAAGCGACCCACCTATGATAGAATATGTGCCCGCCGATAATATAATACGGAACATCGTTCGCCTTCAAATTCTCCTCCAGCTGCGGCACCGGCTTATGCGTGCGGAAAAACAAGCTCTCGCCCACGTTGCTGCTCCCGGACAGCACCTCGGCGGCCGCCCGGCGGCAGGAATCCGTCACCTTGCCCTTTACATCCGGGTCGGCCTCCATCGCCAGAATCGTCGCCAGGCGGCCGCTGCCCACTGGTGAAAACTGGTTCGTCTGATAAACCACCCCGGTAATCGAATTCGGGAACTTATTGCTTCGCACCCGGTTCATAATCACGTAGCCCACCGCCAGCTGCCCATCGTAGCTCTCGCCGCCGGCCTCGCAGTAGATGATCGCGGCCAGCAGCGTATACTCCTCGTCGCTGATATTGACATTCATGCCATGGTCGATCCCGGAATCGCCTTCCTTAATATCGCTGCCCGTATCATTCGCCGCCTGCTCGGCCTTGAGCCGCTCCTCCTCCGCTTCCAGCGCCTTTTTCTTGCTCAGCAGCTCCTCATAATACTTCCGCTTCAATTCGATCTTTTCTTCATAGCTCGTAATCGTATCGGAAGAAGACGCCAGCTGATCCACATACGCCTGCAGCTCCGCCGCGGAAGTCGCCTGCTGATTCGCCACGCTGGCCTGCTGCTTCTTCAAATCGGCCTTCAGCCTGTCCAGCTCCTTTTGATGCTCCAGCAGCTCGTCCTTTTCCCGCACCAGCGCCGCCTGCTCCTGCTTTAAGCTCTCCCGCTCCTGCTCCAGGCTCTCCCGCTCCGATACAAGGCGCGCCTCGTCCGCCTCCAGGGAAGCCTTCTTGCCGTCCAGCTCATCCTTCGTATCCTGGAAGCGCTCGCGCATTTTCTGATCGTATTCCATCATCGCTTCGTAATATTCCGCCTGGTTCAAAAGGGCGGTGAGGCTCTCCGACTCCAAAAAAGCCTCCAGGTACTGGGCAGACGCCGCGTTTTCATACATAAACTGGATCCGCAGCTTCATCGCCTCGTACTGCTCGGCCAAATCCGCCTCCGTCTCCTCGATCTCCGCCTGGGTCCGGGCAATCGAATTCACAATCGCGGTGATCTCCGCCTCCTTGGCCGTGATATCGTTTTCCTTGGCCACAATCGCGGCCTCCTTCTCGGCAATCGCGGCTTCCTTGGCGGCGATCGCCTCCTCCTGGGCCTTGATATCCTTCTCCACCTTGGAAAGCTTGGAAGAGACGCTCCGGTACTGGCCGTTTAGCTGGTCCAGATAGGCCTCGGCCTCGCTTTTGTCCTTCTGCAGCGAGGAGTGGTTCTGCTGCGCGTTGTTTAAATTTCCCTCCAGCTCCCCCAGCTCATTGCCGACCTTGTCGATCTCGTTGCCGACCTTGTCGATCTCCTCGCCCAGCCCGCTGTCGGTCGTCGGCGCCGCCGTCTGCGGGGCCGCCTCCGTGGGCGCGGGGGCTTCGGTCGGGGCTTCCGTGGGCGCGGGCGCTTCCGTCTGAGCGTCCGGCTGAACGCCCGTCCGCGGCTCCTGCGCGGCGGCCGCAGTCTGCCCGCCGCCCGATGCCTCCCCGCCCTCCGGCTCCGTCGCCTGGGCATAGAAACCGTTGCCCGCCAGCAAAGACAGGCACAGCGCTGTCGTCAAAAATATGTATCGTATGTTCTTCTTCATAAAAACTCCTGCGTAATCTGGTCTTGTTTGCTCTCTCGTATCTTCTATATCACTTGCATTATACCCAAAAACCCTGCGTTGCGCAACGAAAAGTTTTATTACGGCGGCATGGGTTTTGCCGTCGCGGCCATCGTTTCCCGAATCGGTTCCGCTGCCTGGAGAACCGGACGCCGCCCTTGTAAAACAAAAAAAACTATGGTAGTATGAAAACACAAGCCGAAAACGAGGTGCCGCCCTATGGGAATTTATTTCAATCCAGGCAACGATGGATTTAAAAAAGCGATCCGCTCCGAGATTTATGTCGATAAGACGGGATTGATTGCCTATACCAACAAATATATCAATACCGAGCAGCAATTTATCTGCATCAGCCGGCCGCGCCGCTTTGGAAAATCCATGGCGCTCGCCATGCTGGCGGCCTACTACAGCCGCGGCTGCCGTTCCGGCGAGCTTTTCCAGGGGCGAGCCATCGCAAATGATCCCTCATTTGAAGAACATCTCAATCAGCATGACGTCATTTTTCTCAATATGCAGCAATTTTTAACCGGCGCCAAAAAGCAAACCGCGACCGAATATCTGGAGCAGGAGGTGCTCGAAGAACTCCGGGAAGAATACGGCGCTTTAATGCACCGGCCCGATCTCGGACTCGCGGAGGCGCTCCAAAGGATTTACGCCAAAACGGGGACGCAGTTTATTTTTCTGATTGACGAATGGGACTGCATCATGCGCGAGCAGGCAGACGCAGAGCTTCTCCAAAAACAGTATCTGGATTTCCTCCAATATCTCTTAAAGGACCAGCCCTACGTTGCGCTTGTCTATATGACAGGGATCTTACCGATCAAAAAATACGGACGGCAGTCCGCCCTCAATATGTTTTGGGAGTATTCCATGACCGATCAGGGTTTTTTTGAAGAATATACCGGCTTTACGGAGGCGGAGGTAAAGACGCTCTGCGCCCGGTACGACATGGACTTTGACGAGGCCAGCTATTGGTACGACGGGTATCAGCTCACAAGGTTCCGGCATATTTATAACCCCAAATCTGTCGTGGAAGCGATGCACCGCGGCAAATTTTCCAATTATTGGACGTCTACGGAGACTTACGACTCTTTAAAAATATATATGGACATGAATTTTGACGGTCTGCGCCCGGCCATCGTGCAAATGCTCGGCGGGGCGCGCGTCAAGGTCAATACTCTGAGCTTTCAGAACGATATGCGCAATTTTCGAACCAAGGACGATGTGCTTACCCTGCTCATCCATCTGGGCTACCTGGCCTTTGACTCCGCCAGAGAGGAGGCCTTTATCCCCAACCGGGAAATCATCCGCGAATTTGAAAACGCGATGAGCGTAGGCGGATGGTCCGAGATTATGCGCGTCCTGAAAGCATCAGACAAGCTTCTTTTAGATACGCTTTGCGGGGATGCGCAAAGCGTGGCAAACGGGCTCGATCAGGCTCATACGGAAGTAGCCTCTGTCTTGACCTACAACGATGAAAATTCACTCAGCTGCGCAATCTGCCTTGCCTACTACAGCACAAGAAAGGATTATAAAATCATCCGCGAGCTGCCGACCGGCCGCGGCTTTGCCGACATCGTTTTCCTGCCGCTTCCTTTTTGCGATAAACCGGCCCTGGTCGTGGAATTAAAATATGGCAAACCCGTCGATACCGCGATCGAGCAGATCAAGGCGAGACATTACACGCAATCGCTGGAGGGCTATTTTGGCGAGATCCTACTGGTGGGGATCAGCTATGACAAGGACGCCAAGGATAAGACGCACCACTGCCGCATCGAGAGGTTTGACGGGGGCGGCCGGTAAGCATGCAAGGTCTTACGCGATTTGCACCAGGGCAAAGAAAAAGGCAAGGATTGCAAATAACAGCAGGTTGTTTAACAAGGACGCAAGCAGGTTCTTTGTAAAATCGGCTTCGCGTTTGCCGTAAAATATCAAAAAAACCAGTTTGGTAAGCTCATAGAGGCCTACGCAAGCCCAAAATGAGCTCCAGCGAAAGCGCATCTTTACCGCTGTCGCAGAAAGCGCTCCTAAAAGAAACAGCTCCAGAAATACATCTTCGATCGGGATTTTGCTACCGCAGCTTCTGCAGACGCCGCGATTTTTGAAATAGGATACGATCGGAATCTGATCCCGTAAACGAATCGCGGTTTTGCAGACCGGGCAATGGCATTTAGAATGGTTTACGGAAAGCCTGCTGCCCTTTAACAGGCGCAGAATATCCGTCGTCGCGTAAGCGCTAATGATGTAAAAAGCAAAGAACACGGCCGCACGGGCCAGAAATCGTTTCAACGGTTCTTTTCCTTTCATGGATGGGATTATGTATCATCCTCTATGTGTTTCGGCTGCAAATAATCCGCGCCGGGCAATCTGCTTCCAGCAAGGAAGATGGCGGCACAGCCGGAAATGTCTCCCATTGTGCCGCCATTTTAAAGTCCTTTATCGTTCGGGGATTGTAAAAATCTGCCCTGCGCGAATCCGGTCAGGATTTGCAATCCGATTCTGGTTCGCCTGATAAATCAATTGCCATAAACTCCCTTTTCCATAATATTTCCGGGCAATGCGCCACAGGCTGTCGCCCGATTTGACCGTATAAGTACCTTCAGCCATCGTCTCATCTGTGCGATCGCTATCCGCTTCCGTCAAATAGATCGTGAGGACTTGCCCCACGCGCAGCCGGTGCGGGGAGCGGATCGTGCCCATGTTGTCCTGATAAATCCTTGTCCAAAAGCGCCCCGCGCCGTAATACCGGGCCGCCAGCTTCCACAGCGTGTCGCCGCGCTGTACGACGTAGGAGATCACGGTTTCGGTTTCTTCCTCGGCGGGAACGGCCGGGGGCGCTGTGTATCCGCCGCCGGTGTTGCCGCTTGTGCCGGTATTATTGCCTGTGTTGCTATTATTATCCGACGGGGCTTTGCCTGCCAGAACCGTGTAGTTCTGCGCCGCGCGCCGCAGCTGATTATCCGCCGTACGGAACTCGATGCCGATCGTGTGTGTTCCTTCCCCTTCGTCCGTCAAGGTCTGGTCGATGATCGTAATCCGGGTGCTTCCGGATGCCGAGGTGTAGTCTTTTCCTTCGGTCAGCTTACGGCCGTTTAGGTATACGGCGACAAATTCGCTGTACTCGCCTCGTGAAACGAGTGTGTGGGTTCCGGTTGCGGATACGGATTCGAGGTATAGATCGGGAACGTACTCGATTAGTTCGTAGCCGGAATCGGACATATTGTTTACGTTGGGTGTGGTGTTTTCTTCTACTACGAAACGATATCCTATGGTCACATCCATATCGGCACCATTACTCCAGCGTATTGCAAACCGGAAATCTCCTGTTTCTTCAGGCACGCCGAATATTCTTCCGTCGTCTTTTAATTCAATTCCGGCCGGCAGTGAACCACTTGCAAGAGTATAGCTCAAGTCCTCACTATAGCCGCCAAACTCTCCAAACCAAATTTCATACGGCACATACTTTACGGCTGCCGGAAATTCTTTTATATGGGTCAGCATAACGCTATTACTTAAGTTCTTCGGCAATTCGGTTACCTCTGTCCCGTCTGCGGTTAGCCACACATCGTCTAACAAGGGCAGTATAAAGGAAGCGTCCGACAGCAAAATTCTTTGCGGCAAGGGTGCGGAGACGGTTACATGCAGTGGGGCATAGATTGTTTCAAGTTTTTCGCAGGAGTCAAACATATCCGACATATCGGTAACTTTTCCTGCGTCGAATCTGCTCAGGTCTAAGCTCTCCAGAGTGGTACAGTATCCAAACATCCTCGGCATCTTTTCTACATTGCTTACATCAAATCCACTTACATCCAGTGTGGTTAAACTTCTGCAATTATCAAACATTCCGGACATGTC
>CANSWW010000115.1 GCA_947650845.1 uncultured Lachnospiraceae bacterium | reverse complement strand
TCCTGGGTATCACGTGAAGTTCCATACCTTTCTCCTTTCGCGCGTTCAAGGCTTGATTTATTCTAAGGAATTATACCATGATTTGCTGGATCGCGACAATATTTTGAATAATATTTGAACCTGTCTCTGTCGTGCAATGTATCCTTTGGTTTGTATTTGGCTTGAAATTGGCTTGAAATAGAGCTTCCGAAGTAGAGCTGCCGAAATAGAGCTTTCGAAGTAGAGCTGCTGAAGTTCAGCCGGAGCGATGCGGCTTTGAGGGTCTTTTTGGTCCGTGCCCGCCGGCGTTTGCGCGGAAGATGAAAAGGATGGCGGGCGTTCGCAGAAGGAGGTTGGAACATAGACAGGAAAAATGTCGGGAAAAGAATAAATTTTTGATGTTGACTTTTGGGCAGAATGGAATATAATATACACAAGAAGTAGTTTTTAAAACTACATGTGAATGCATTGCAATATTAAAATGTAGAGAGAAAAGACTGCTCTTGAGAATGCGGCAGGAATGAGGAAATACCGCAGGGGTATGCCAATATGCTTTGGAAGCGCAGGCAGGAATAAGGAAATACCGTAAGGGTATGCCAATATGCTTTGGAAGCACAGGCAGGAGCAAGGAAATACCGCAAGGGTATGCCAGTATGCTTTGGAAGCACAGGCAGGAGCGAGGAAATACCGCAAGGGTATGCCAGTATGCCCTGAAACACGGGCAGGAGCAAGAAAATATCGCAGGGTATATAGTATGCCCGGGAGACACGGGCAATAACAGGAAAGGAAGTGGCCTATATGAAACGAGTGGCGAGAGCAAAAGATCCGGGCAGCGCGATTACCCATTTTATTGGCTGGCTGATGGCCGTATTTGCGGCTGTCCCGTTGCTGGTAAAGGCGGCGCAGGAGCCGGACCAGATTCATCTAATCTGTCTGAGTGTGTTCATTGTAAGTATGATCGCCCTGTACGCGGCCAGCACGATTTACCATACGTTTGACATTTCGCCGCGGATCAACCGGATTCTGCGCAAGGTAGACCATATGATGATTTTCGTCCTGATTGCCGGGACCTACACTCCGATGTGTGTGATCGCAATCGGCGGGACGCTGGGGTATACGCTGTTAGCGCTTGTCTGGGGAATCGCCATCGTCGGCATTGTGCTGAAAGCATGCTGGATTACCTGCCCGAAATGGTTTTCTTCGGTACTGTATATCGGCATGGGCTGGGTATGCGTCCTGGCTTTTACGCGGATTCTCAACGCCCTGAGCCCGGCGGCCTTTGGCTGGCTGCTGGCCGGCGGGCTGATTTATACGGTGGGCGGCGTGATCTACGCGCTGAAAATGCCGTTGTTTAACGCTAAGCATAAAAATTTCGGTTCGCACGAGATTTTCCATTTGTTTGTGATGGGCGGGAGCTTCTGCCACTTTGTCCTGATGTACTTTTATGTGGCGGCAATGCCGTTGCCGATGGCCGGATGAGGTGGAAATGAAGCCCTTTGGCGAAAGGCTGTCAAACAATGGGCCGCTTCCTGGTATGGCGCGGCATGAGAACCGGCAAGACATGCGGCCGTTTGCGCGGGCAGAATCCGGAGCATTTTGTGTGTTCGGATTCTGCCTTTTGCTGTGCGCGGTTGCGTCAACTGTATTTTTCAATGGAGAGCTTTGCTTCTTCCTCGGATAAAGAGAAAAACTTTTGCAGCTTGGCTGCCAGGCGCTCCATGGGAAGGTTTTCTTCCCGGTAATTTTGGATGAAGGCGCGGATGCCTTCCTGGAGTCCCTGCTGGATGCCTTGCTGGCGACCTTCCTGGACACCCTGCTCCATTCCCAAGGAATGTCCCTGCGCAAATTCTATTTCCCGCATCTCCTGAATTGCCTTACACATATCGACCTTTGCCCCCTTCCCATTTAAAGCAATTTTCGCCCCGGTTGTCGCATTGATTACCTCGGCCGCCGTCCGGTCGAGCATATGAAACCGTGAGTCGTTTTCTATGATCCGCTGCAATTGTTCCCGATCCTGCGAATAGCGGATGAACAGAAAAACCGTCCGCAAATCCGTTTTCAGCCGTTCCAATTCATCGCCCTGCATCGAAGCCGGCGACAGCAGATTGATCCGGTAATCCGGCACAAACGAAAGAATCCGCGTATCGCGCAGCGCCGGTAAAAACAGATCGTGAAGGCTCGTCGGGGCGTCCCATTCCTGCGGCGCAAAGCTAACTACCAGAGTAATCACCGGAACCAGCCGGTCGGTTTTATAAAAACCGGACAAATACTCCGCCCCGGTCGGGACGTATGCCGTTTCGCGCGAACGGCTCCCCGCTTCGCCCGAAAGGGATGCCGTTTCATCCGACCCATACGCCGTTCCATCCTTCCCCTTTTCCCGATGCGACCGCGCCGCCTCCTCAACCTGCGCCGCATACTGAAGCGCATCATAGACCATCGCCTTTACAGGCATAGCATACTGCAACGCCGACTGGTTTTCAATCCCCAAAATCACATAAACCGCCGAATCATCTTCCATCGCGCTCCAATACTTAAGCACATCCCGCTGCTTCTGCACCGGAAGCCCCGCGCCCTTCTCCCCATACGGAACCGCCGTTTCCACCGAATCCAGCGGATGCAGCCGCTCCGGTTGGATCACAGGACTGCCCTCAAAAAGCGCCAGGTTAAAAGCATCGGCAAAAACATCCGGCCGTCTCATAAATTCTTTCGTAACGGTATCTTTCTTCCCCATAAGCAAAATCTCCTTAAAAGCATTCGCGCCCCAGCCCCGGATAGTGGGCGGGGCGTATAAAATAAGTAACACCGGAGGACAAAACCACTGTACCACATTTTCCGGAGTCTGTCATTGGACAGTTAGTCCAATGATGCCAACAGGCAAAGGCGGCAGACAAATGCCGCGATGAATGCCGCATAAGAAGGGCCCCGCATGTCATGCTTTTGCGTTTGGCCGCGCGTTTCTTCCCTGCCAAAAGCTCTGGAAGCCAAGGATATACCGATGGAACTCTTTTTCCGCCGGGGTAAAGGTGTAGTCCTTGCGGTAGCAGAAATAGATATCTCCACGCCGATGATGGCCTGGTTCATGGTGAAGATTTTCTTATAGGTCGTATAGAGGTAGCCGCCGGCTGTCGCCGGAGCTGCGGTCCGTGCGTTAGGGCAGCCAACCGGTATGGCGGTAAAATAGTCCGGCTCATTCCCTGCGCAAAAAGAAGAGGACAGGTCTGCCGGCCTAGTCCTCTTCGATCACATGGAATTCCAGAAAATCAAAATCAATCGAATCCACGAACGAATCCGCCCGAAAACGCGTCTTGGCATGACGCTTGAATTCCGCGATATTAGCGTCCAGCCAGATCGGCACGCTCAAATCAAAGGCCATGCAGACCTCGTTAAGCGCCGCGAACACCTTTTTGGTGCGCGTCATCTGCGGGTCCTCGTTTGTAACAACCATATCCCGGATCATCCGGTTTTCCCGAAATTCTTTTGCCCAAATGCGCATAATAACTCCTTGTGCTCTTACCTTTATGTCCGCGTTTTGCCTTTGGATGGCTTAAAGCTGCCTTTATAGTACTATGGATTTCAAAAGGCGTCAATCTTTTCCGTGGGTCTTGAGGGGGATGCATGGGCGGTGCGATCGGGGAGAGTGTGGCAATTTTGCAATTATATCTTGCCATTCCCCCGATTTTTTGCTAAAATACTTGTAGTTTAAGATGACGGGGGATACTATTATGGGATTAGCAGAACAAGTTACGTACATATTGCGCAGTCACAAACTGTTTATGTCCGGCCTGCACTACGAGCAGTTCAATATGCTGCTTGACCGTGTCAAGGATGAGCCCTTTTTCTGCAAAGAGCTCTGCAAATGCGCGTTTCTGGCATCCTGGGATCAGGAGCATGCCATTATTTTTGCCAAGATGATGAGCGAACTTTGCGACCGCAAGGATACGGATCTGTCGTATATGCTGGAACAGGGGAAGAAAACCGTGAAATCGCTGCCTCACAGTGAGAAGGCGCTGTTTCAGCTCTCCTGCGACTTTTTGGAGTATCCCGGGGAGACGCCGGATGAAAATATTCTCCTGAAGCTCTCCGCCGCCTGGATTTCGATCGCGGACAATGCGCTCGAGGCCAGCCGGCTGATCGATACGCTGAAGGAGGAGAAGTAGCAAGCGCCGGGAACAGCCGGCGGAGGCGTAGAATATAGGATAGGGAAAGCGTCCTGGTTCTTTGATTAGAACCGGGACGTTTTTTGTTTGAAGGTTTTTCCCTGTTGCCGGAACCCGTTTTCCATGCCTGCTCCCGGCCGCGCTCCGATTCCCGCGCCTGCTTCCGGCCGCGTCCCAACTCCCATGCATGTTCCTTGCTATCCGGGAATAGAATGTACAAAACCAGTTTTTGCAGGTGAAGAAAATGAAACGGTGGATTGCGGTACTATGCATGTTGGGGTTACTCTGCCTGACGGCCGGCTGTGCCAAGGGGGAGGAGGACGCGAAGGATAAGGTGGCGGATCTGGATTTTACAATCGTCTCCGAGCCGGAAGTGCCCGAAGAGCTCAGGCAATTGATCGAAGAGAAAAAGGCCAATGAATTCAAGCTTTCCTACAGCGCCGAGGGAAAGCTCTACATCGTGGCCGGCTACGGGAAAAAGGATACCGGCGGCTACAGCGTGAGCGTGAAGGCGGTATATTTGACGGAAAACGCGATTGTGATGGACAGTGACTTGACGGGGCCGGGACAGGACGAGGAAGTCTCCCAGGCGCCCTCCTATCCGTATATCGTGATCTGCATGGAGGATCGGCCGGAATCGATTGTGTTCCGCTAAAAGCCGGCTTCCTGAAAAAGGGGGCCTTCGCGCCCTTGCACGCATATTTGGCCCCGGCAGCGCATACAATGGAGCAGTGAAAACAGAATGCGGAGGAGCATATGGAGCTGATAAAGAAAAATATACACCGAAACCGGCAGAAGGGAAAGACCGTGACACAGGTCACGCTGGACGATGATTTTATTGTGCCGGACACGAAGGAGGATATCGAAGCCCTGATTTTGGACAGCAATGAGGTGGAGCTGGAGGAGAGTCGGCTGATGGGCAGCCGCCTGGCGGTAAAAGGACGGCTGCATTTCCACATTTTATACCATACGCAGAAAAACCGCTCGGTGGACAATTTACAGGGAGCGCTCTCCTTTGAAGAATTTATCAATATGAACGATGTGGCGGAGGACGACGAAATCCGGGTGGACTGGGAAGTCGAAGATATGACGGCCTCGGTTATCAATTCCCGCAAGGTAAACATAAAGGCGGTCATCACGCTGACAATCACGGCGGAGGAGCTTAAGGGCGAGGAAGTGGCGATATCGGTGGATTCCCTGGAAGGGGTGGAATCGGCCAGCCAGTACATAGAGATCGCGCAGATCGCGGTGCAGACCCATGATACCTACCGGATCAAGGAAGAGGTGGAATTATCGTCCAACAAGCCCAATATTGCGGAAATTCTCTGGCAGCGGCTGGAACCGCGGGGGATCGAGTGCCGGCCGTTGGACGGGAAGCTCAGCATTCACGGGGAAATGGAGCTGTTCTGTATTTATAAAGGGGACGAGGAGCATATCCCGCTGCAGTGGGTGGAGCGCAGCATTCCCTTTTCCGGCGCAGTCGAGCTGTCGGATTGCACCGACGAAATGATTCCAGCGATTACGATCCGGCCGGTTCACCGGGACGTGGAGGCCAAAGCGGATTATGACGGGGAAAATCGGCTGCTGTCGGTGGAAGCGGTCCTGGAGCTGGAAATCCGGCTTTACGAAGAGGAACGTATGAGTATCCTGAGCGATATTTACTGCCCGGGGGCGGATGTGGCCCTGCAAAGCGGCGCGGCCCATCTGGAACGGCTGGTGACGCGCAATGCTTCCAAATATAAGATGAGTGACAAGCTGATGTTAGACGGGGCGGAAAAAATCCTGCAGATCTGCCATGCCGACGGCAGCGTGAAGCTGGACTCGATAGAACCGGTGGAAAACGGCCTGGCCATTGAGGGCACGCTCTGTGTGGATGTGCTCTATGTGGCGGCCGATGACGAATCGCCGGTGCGCTGCATCCGGGGGATGCTCCCGTTTAGCTATACGGTGGAGGCCGGGGGAATCGGGCCGGAGGCCCTTTACCGGGTTCGCCCGGGGCTGGAGCAGCTGAGCGCGATGCTTTTGGGGAGCGGGGAGCTGGAGGTCAAGGCGGTGATCGTCCTTGACTGCCTGGTGCTGGAGCAGCAGGAAATTCCGACTATCCTCGGCGTGGAGATGACGCCGATGGATCCGGAAAAGCTGGCCGCGATGCCGGGGATTGCCGGATATGTGGTGCAAAACGGGGATACGCTGTGGAAAATCGCCAAGAAGTTTTACGCTTCGGTGGATAACATCCGGGAATTGAATGAGATAAACGGCGACGAGCCGGAACCGGGGCAGCGTCTCCTGATTGTAAAGCAGACGGAAAAATTGTGACACCGTGATCGGCGGGAAAGAAAACGGGAACCGAAAACAGGCTGCGGGCATATAATAAAGCAGAAGCAGATCAAACATCTGCCTCGCAAAAACCCGCAGCCGGTTTTTTACGTTCCGGGGATGCGGCTCGGAATATATCCGCAACCGGCTGCTTTATATAGATGGCGTGGGCTTTCGGTCCACGCTGTACATAGAACGAGGCGGGCCTTTGGGAAAGGGCCGCCGGATAGTCGATTAGTCGAGGCAAAGCATCACGCCGCTGTTTGGCTGGTCGATTATTAAGGGGGCGGCGTTCATCACAAGCAGCCCCTTTTCGTAGTTGATGGAAAAGAAGGTCAGCGAGGATTCTTCGTAATTGATGCTGCATACATGCTGCTGATCGGGGAAGAGGACGAAGTCTTTCGGGTAGCGGCCGCTCACCGGCAGGGAGAAGCGGTGTGTCAAAAGCCCCGTCTCGGGGTCACGGTCAAACATGCCCAGGCAGTTGTCGCCGGCGCTCGTATAGAGGAGATGGCGATCATCCGGAGTGAGATCGAGATGCAGGGCAGCCGTGACAGAGCTGCTCAGACTGCGCTTGCCGACGGTAGGCGTGGTCTGGAGCAGTTCAAAAACGGGATGAGTTCCCCTGTCGTGGTAGGAATACACGCTGATGCTGTTTGCCATCTGGGAAACCACGTATAAAAAGCGGCCGTCATGGCTGAATACGATCTGATTGGGGGCGGACTGCAGGTTGCAGTGAAGGATCAGGGCCACGGCCAGCCGGCCGGTCTGGCGGTCAAAGCGGAATACCTTGATGTGATCCAGGCCCATATCCACGGAACACAGGTAATTGCCGTCCGGCGTAAAACGGACGCAGCTGACATGCGGCTGTGAATCGCGCTCGGCAATGCTTCCCATGCCTTGGTCAAAAACGCCGTCCGTAATCTCGCCGACCATGCCGTCCTCCTCCAGGCGCAGGACAGTGGTTTTGCCGTCGTGGAAGCCGGCGACCGCAATGAAACGACCGGTGGGATCAATATTCAGGAAGCGGCCGCGCATGCCGCGGATCGTGGCAATCCCCTGCCTTGTCAGGCTGCCGTCCTTTTCAATGGAAAAAGTAACGATTCCGTCGTCGGCGATGGAATACAGACGCCGGTGATCCGGAGAGAGCTTTACGTAGGCGGAATTAGAGACAGGGACTTCTTCGCGCTTTGTCATGGAACATTTTTCCGTATCTACGTCCAGAATCGTGATGCCCTTGCTTTTTCCGATATAGGTATGCGAGCCGATGTAGGCGACATATTTACTCATGGGAACCCTCCTCGTACAAATGTCTTTGTGGCCAATGGCTTTTGTCTGTTTCATCATAGCATATCTTTAGGAAATTGTTAAGGAGTTTCGTGCCCGAAAAAACGAATAAAATCCGCTGGATTTTTTACAGGCGAAATGGTACAATGGCTTGTACCGGGCAAAACGGCAGGCGGTACCGCGTTCTTGCGGGGCTTGTCCGGCCCGTATCCGGAAAAGGACAGGAAGCGGACGACAATGAAAACGAAAACTCTTTTAAAGCGATTTCTTCCCTATTATAAACCCTATGCGAGAATTATGGCGATGGATCTGTTCTGCGCGGCGCTGACAACGGTCTGCGAGCTGGTGCTGCCGATGATCCTGCGCTACATCACGGATATCGGCATGAACGATCTGCCGTCGCTGACCGTGCGCACGATTCTGACAATCGGGGGCGTGTATTTTGCGCTACGCATCATCGACGGGATGGCGAGCTACTATATGGCTTATACCGGCCATGTGATGGGGGCGGCCATTGAGACGGATATGCGCGAGGATGCCTTTGGGCATTTGCAGAAGCTGTCCGATAATTATTTTAATAATACGAAGGTCGGCCAGATTATGTCGCGGATCACCAGCGATTTGTTTGATGTGACGGAATTTGCCCATCATTGCCCGGAGGAGTTTTTTATAGCCTTTTTAAAGGCAGTGGTAGCCTTTGTGATTCTGGCGCGTATCAATGTCCTGTTGACGGTGATTATTTTTGTGCTGATTCCGGTCATGGCGATTTCCTGTTCTTATTTTAATATACAGGTGCGTAAAGCGTTCAAGCGCCAGCGCAACCATATCGGGGAGCTGAACGCGCGTATTGAGGACAGCCTGTTGGGTAACAAGGTGGTGCGGGCCTTTGCCAACGAGGCCGTGGAATTGAAGAAATTCGATCACGACAATCAGGAATTTCTGCAGATTAAGCGCCAGACGTATAAATATATGGCCGCATTTCAGAATACGATCCGTATGTTTGACG
>CANSWW010000114.1 GCA_947650845.1 uncultured Lachnospiraceae bacterium | reverse complement strand
GTTTCCTATTCGGACAATTCCATCACCGTAGACGGCAAGGAGATCACGATTTACGCTGAGAAGAACGCGGCCGATCTGCCTTGGGGCGAGCTGGGCGTAGACGTAGTTCTGGAGTGCACCGGCTTCTATACTTCCAAAGAAAAGGCTTCCGCCCACATTCAGGCCGGCGCCAAGAAGGTTGTTATTTCCGCACCTGCCGGCAATGACCTTCCTACCATCGTATACAATGTAAACCATAACGTGCTGAAGGCTGAGGATACCGTGATTTCCGCCGCCAGCTGCACGACCAACTGCCTGGCTCCGATGGCGAAAGCCCTGAACGACCTGGCTCCGATCAAGACCGGCATCATGTGCACGATCCATGCCTACACCGGCGACCAGATGATTCTGGACGGCCCTCAGAGAAAGGGTGATCTGAGAAGATCCCGTGCCGGCGCTGTGAACATCGTTCCCAACTCCACCGGCGCTGCCAAGGCCATCGGCCTGGTTATCCCCGAGCTGAACGGCAAGCTGATCGGCGCTGCTCAGCGCGTGCCTACCCCGACCGGTTCCACCACGATTCTGACCGCTGTGGTTGAGGGCAATGTGACCAAGGAGCAGATCAACGACGCGATGAAGGCTGCCGCGACCGAGTCCTTCGGCTACAACACCGACGAGATCGTTTCCAGCGACATCGTTGGCATGCGCTTCGGCTCCCTGTTCGATGCGACCCAGACCATGGTTCTGCCTCTGGACAACGGCACCACGCAGGTACAGGTAGTTTCCTGGTACGACAATGAGAATTCCTATGTAAGCCAGATGGTACGCACCATCAAGTACTTCGCAGAGCTTGCGTGATGGCAATGAGCCGTGCGGAAGATGATGATCACGGATGCGTTGCATTCATGCAAAAGCAGCCGTGAGCAGCAGCTTCCATAGGGCGAAGCCCGCGACTGAGGCGAAGCGAAGCGGAGCCGAAGTGCACGGCGGACCTTTCCCACATCTGGAATATGATTTTAGACCTAAACGGGTCCGGTCTTTAGGGCCGGACCCGTTTTATCACAGAAAACCTAGGAGAGTATTATGCTGAATAAAAAATCTGTAGACGATATCAATGTAAAGGGCCAGAAAGTCCTGGTCCGCTGCGATTTCAACGTACCGCTCAAGGAAGGCAAGATCACCGACGAGAACCGTCTGGTAGCGGCTCTGCCCACGATCAAAAAGCTGATTGGCGACGGCGGCAAGATCATCCTCTGCTCCCATCTTGGCAAGCCCAAGGGCGAGCCGGTTCCCTCGATGTCCTTAGCTCCCGTAGCAGCCCGTCTGACGGAGCTTTTGGGCCAGGAAGTAAAATTCGCCGCCGATCCCGAGGTGGTAGGGCCCAATGCTAAGGCAGCGGTCGAAGCCATGAAGGACGGCGAGGTTGTCCTGTTAGAGAACACCCGTTACCGCAAAGAAGAGACCAAGAACGGCGAAGCTTTCAGCAAAGAACTGGCTTCCCTCTGCGATGTGTTCGTAAACGACGCCTTTGGCACCGCGCATCGCGCGCACTGCTCGAACGTAGGCGTAACGCAGTTTGTCAAGACGTCCGTAGTCGGCTACCTGATGCAGAAGGAGATCGATTTCCTGGGCAATGCCGTCAACAATCCGGTGCGTCCCTTCGTGGCAATCCTGGGCGGCGCCAAGGTGGCGGATAAGCTGAACGTCATTTCCAACCTGTTAGAGAAGTGCGACACGCTGATCATTGGCGGCGGCATGGCCTATACCTTCTTAAAGGCCAAGGGCTATGAGATCGGCACCTCCTTAGTCGATATGGAAAAGGTAGATTACTGCCGTGAAATGATGGAGAAGGCCGAGAAGCTTGGCAAGAAGCTGCTTCTGCCGATCGACACCACGATCACCAGCGAGTTCCCGAACCCGATCGACGCGCAGATCGAGATCGAAGTAGTACCGGCCGACCAGATTCCGGCGGATAAGATGGGCATGGATATCGGTACCGAGACCGCGAAGCTGTACGCCGAGGCCGTAAAGAGCGCCAAGACCGTAGTCTGGAACGGCCCGATGGGCGTATTTGAGAATCCCGTACTGGCAGCCGGCACGATCGCCGTAGCCAAAGCCCTGGCCGAGACCGACGCCACGACGATCATCGGCGGCGGCGATTCGGCAGCAGCCGTCAACCAGCTGGGCTTCGGCGACAAGATGACCCACATCTCCACCGGCGGCGGCGCTTCTTTAGAGTTCCTGGAAGGAAAAGACCTCCCCGGCGTCGTCGCCGCGAATGATAAGTGAGCCCTTAGCGAGAGCGAGCCGGAGGCGAAGCCTCGAGCTTAGAGCGAACTTACTTGTCGAACCCGGGCGAAGCCGGGGTGAGAGAAGTTACCCGAGCCCTTAGCGAGAGCGAGCCGGAGGCGAAGCCTCGAGCTTAGAGCGAACTTACTTGTCGAACCCGGGCGAAGCCGGGGTGAGAGAAGTTACCTTATTATATAATAAAAACATGGAGGATACCCCTATTATGGCAAGAAGAAAGATTATTGCCGGCAACTGGAAGATGAACATGACTCCCAGCGAAGCCGTAGCCCTGATTGAAACCCTGAAACCCCTGGTAGCGACCGAGGAGGCCGACGTCGTATTCTGTGTGCCGGCGATCGACATCATCCCGGCGATGGAGGCAGCCAAGGGTTCCAATATCTGCATCGGCGCGGAAAATATGTATTTTGAGGAAAAGGGCGCTTATACCGGCGAAATTTCCCCGAACATGCTGACCGATGCCGGCGTAAAATATGTAATCATCGGCCATTCGGAGCGCCGCCAGTATTTTGCGGAGACCGACGAGACCGTCAATAAAAAGGTCTTAAAGGCATTTGAGCACGGCATTACCCCGATTATCTGCTGCGGCGAGACATTGACGCAGAGAGAGCAGGGCGTGACGATCGACTTTATCCGCCAGCAGGTAAAAATTGCCCTCTTAGGCGTAAGCGCCGAGCAGGCGGCGACGGCTGTGATCGCGTATGAGCCGATCTGGGCTATTGGTACCGGCAAAGTGGCGACGACCGAACAGGCGCAGGAAGTCTGCGCCGCGATCCGTGCCTGCGTGGGCGAGATTTACGACGACGCGACGGCAGCGGCTATCCGCATCCAGTACGGCGGCAGCGTGTCGGCTTCCAGCGCACCCGAGCTGTTTGCGCAGCCCGATATCGACGGCGGCCTGGTAGGCGGCGCGGCCCTCAAGCCCGATTTTGGTAAGATTGTGAACTATAAATAACACTATGTGCGCCGGGCGCGGTGCCGGCAAGACATGGAAGGCGGGGGCAGGTAGCAGTTGTATCTGCCCTCGTTTTACGCGTAGGCAATGAGCAGTGCGCCGGAGATGGATGGAAAGCCCTTCATGCTTGCATGAAAGGGCTTGGAATCCAGCGCAGGCATAGGGCGGCGCCCGCGACCGAGATGAAGCGAAGCTGAATCGAGGTTGGCACTGCGGGCCATGCAACAACCCCCATGAGCAGTGCGCCTACGCCGGATGAAAAACCATGAGCACTGCGAGCCAAGGATCGATATGTCAAAAAGGAGACGACTGTATATGAGCAAGAAACCTGTTGTATTGATGATTCTGGATGGCTATGGCCTGAATGATAAGACAGAGGGCAACGCGGTCCGGGAAGCGGCGACGCCGGTCATGGACCGCCTGATGGCGGAGTGTCCCTTTGTGGAGGGCAACGCCAGCGGCCTGGCGGTAGGCCTGCCGGACGGACAGATGGGCAACTCCGAGGTCGGCCATATGAATATGGGCGCCGGCCGCATTGTCTACCAGGATTTGACCCGCATCACGAAGGAGATCGAGGACGGCGTGTTTTTTGAGAACAAAGCCCTTCTGGCCGCAGTGGAAAACTGCAAGAAAAACGATTCCTCGCTGCATCTGTACGGCCTGGTATCGGACGGCGGCGTCCACAGCCACAATACGCATATCTACGGGCTCTTGGAGCTGGCAAAGCGCCACGGCCTTACAAAAGTGTTCGTGCACTGCTTCCTGGACGGCCGCGACACGCCGCCGGCTTCCGGAGCGGATTATGTAAAAGAGCTGTGCGACAAGATGAAAGAACTCGGCGTCGGCAAGGTAGGCGTAGTCAGCGGCCGTTATTACGCGATGGACCGCGACAATCGCTGGGACCGCGTAGAGAAGGCCTTTCGTGCGCTGACGCTGGGAGAGGGCGTAGAAGCCACGGATCCGGTGGAAGCCATCCGCGCGTCCTACGCGGCGGATGTGACCGATGAATTTGTGCTGCCGACGGTCATCATGGAGAACGGCAAGCCGGTGACCACCATCCAGGATAAGGACTCGATCATCTTCTTTAATTTCCGCCCGGACCGTGCCCGTGAGCTGACAAGGGCCTTTTGCGCCGATACCTTTGACGGCTTTGACCGCGGCGCGAAAAAAGAGCTGACCTATGTCTGCTTTACCGAGTACGATGTGACAATCCCCAACAAATTGGTGGCCTTTGAGAAAATCAAGCTGACAAACACCTTCGGCCAGTTCCTGGCGGCCAATCATAAGACGCAGGCGCGCATCGCCGAGACCGAGAAGTATGCCCATGTGACCTTCTTCTTCAACGGCGGCGTGGAGGAGCCCAACGAAGGAGAGGATCGCATCCTGGTAAAATCGCCCAAGGTGGCCACCTACGATCTGCAGCCGGAAATGAGCGCGCCGCAGGTTTGCGATAAGCTGGTAGAAGCGATCGGCAGCGGTAAGTACGATGTGATTATCATCAATTTTGCCAATCCCGATATGGTGGGCCATACCGGCGTCGAGCAGGCGGCGATTCAGGCCGTGGAGGCCGTAGATGCCTGTGTAGGCCGCGCGGTGGAGGCATTAAAGAAAGCGGACGGCGTAATGTTTTTGTGCGCGGATCACGGCAACGCGGAGCAGTTGATCGATTATAAAACCGGCGCGCCCTTCACGGCGCATACGACGAACCCCGTACCGTTTATTCTCATCAACGATAAAACGGGACATCGGCTGCGCGAAGGCGGCTGCCTGGCCGATATCGCGCCGACGCTGATTGAATTGATGGGCCTTTCGCAGCCGGCAGAGATGACCGGTAAGAGCCTGCTGGTATAAAGCCGTTCATAGACGGGGGAGGATTAAAAAATGACGGACCAGACGCTGCCCCAGCGGATGAACCTTTGTAAAAAATACTGCAATATGCTGGACCGGGCCGGAATCGGCTCCAAGGATAAAGCGCTGACCATGTGGCAGATCTGCAAAATTGATCTGCTGCAGTTTCTGGCGCACATGGCCTCGGCCGACGGCGGCGTCTGCTATCGGGAGACCTTTTTTATCCGGGAAAACCTGGGCTTTAGCTTTACCCCGGATAAATTGACCATGTTTAAATATGAGCGTAATTTAGACAGCGACGCCTTTCGCAGCCGGATTCCGACTTCCGTGACCTATTTTGCGAACGCGGATGTCAACGCCCCGGAGAAACTGCCGGGCGTTAAGACCGCCGTGACGAAAACGCTGGTGAACACCTTCCGCCAGATGGGGCAGGAATTCATCGCCTGCAACGATCAGGTAAGCGAGCGGGAGATGGCCGATTTTACCCAGTATATGGCGTTGCTGGACGGCTACGTAAAGCTGAAGGGCATCCGCGACCACGACGGAAGCGGCGTGCCGGACAGTGCTGCCGGCACAGGGAACAATAACGCCGGCACGAACAGCAGCGGGACACGGGAAGGAAGCCCCAAGCAGACCGGCGCGGCCAATGCGCCCAAACCGATGGAAAAAGAGCCGCCGGAGAAAACCGTAGAAGAATATCTCGCGGAACTAAATGCCCTGACCGGGCTTTATGCGGTCAAGCAGGAGGTCAACACGCTGGTCAACCTGATTAAAGTACGTAAAATGCGGGAAGAGATGGCCTTAAAGCCGCCGTCGGTGTCCCTGCACCTGGTTTTTTCCGGAAATCCCGGCACAGGTAAAACCACGGTGGCAAGGCTTCTGTCCGGCATCTATAAATCGTTGGGGCTTTTGTCGCGCGGCCATTTGGTAGAAGTAGACCGGTCAGGCCTGGTCAGCGGTTATATCGGTCAGACGGCTGCGCGCGTGCAGGAAGTGGTGAACCAGTCGCTGGGCGGCGTGCTGTTTATCGACGAGGCCTATGCCTTGACCGCCGGCAAGGGGGAGGGCGATTTCGGCCAGGAGGCGGTGGATACGCTTCTAAAGGCGATGGAGGATCATCGGGACCAGCTGGTGGTGATCGTGGCCGGGTACCCCGATTTGATGAACGATTTTCTCAATTCCAATCCCGGCCTGCGCTCCCGATTCAATAAATTTTTGTATTTTGAAGATTACAAAGCAGAGGAACTTACGGAAATCTTGGAAAATATGTGCGCGAAGGCCGATTACCGGTTGACGCCGGAGGCGAAAGAGTACGCGCAAAAGGTTTTTGCCGAGAAGATCGAGAAAAAAGAGCCCGGTTTTGCCAATGCCAGAGAGGCCCGGAACTTTTTTGAGAGGGCAGTGGCCAACCAGGCAACGCGGATTGTGGGGCTATCGCAGGTAGACGAAACCGTTCTGCAAATTTTACAAATAGAAGATTTACAAATGCCGGGTTATTGATTATAATAAGATGTATCTAAACTATACAGAAAGAGGGAGAGAACCAAAATGAAGAAGAAATTGGCACTATTGTTGGTATTGGTCATGGCTGTCAGCATGCTGGGCGCCTGCGGCGGAAAAGATGAGCCGGAGACGCAGGCCCAGACAGAGGCCCAGACGGATGCAGAGACAGAGGCAGAGGACGACGATGTTTCGAACCTGTTTGGCGGTGACGAGGGATCGAACTACGGACCGTATGTGCAGAGCCTGCTGGATCTGGACTATAAAGGGATTACCGATACATATCTGGAGCTGGTAGACGATACGAAGGAAAACGCCGAGAGCTTCTATGATTCCTGCATGGAGTACTGGAGCTATATTCTGGCGAATAATTACCAGCTTTATGCCGCGGTACAGGGGGAAGAGGGAGACACGATGTACGATGAAAGCGTACATGACGCTCTGCTTCAACTGACCAAGGACATTTTCGCACACGTAAAATACGAGGTGGCGGACGCGGTAAAGACCGGCGACTACTACACGGTAGAGGTAACGCTTTACCCGATGCTGTTCACGACGATCGCCGAGAATGAGATCAAGGCGTATCAGGACGAGTTTAACGCGGCCACCGACGCCGGCGAGTACGGTGCTTACGGAGAGGACGAGGCCGACACGTTGGCAGCCGAGGTTGCTTATGCGAATCGGGTTATTGAGATTTTGAGCGCTTCCGTAAGCCAGATCGATTACGACGCACCGGTATCCAAGATTGTTAAGATCACCAAGGACGAGATGGGATACTACGGGATCAGCGATCAGGATTACGCGGATCTGGAGAACTATCTGCTGTATTGATAATTGATAAGGATCGATTGAGAGACGCCCGCAGGGCTGCCTGCTCCCGAGGGGGCAGGCAGCCCTTTGTGGATCTTATGATTTTTGTTTCTGTGAAAAAAATACTGGACTATTTTGTCGAGATGTGAGAAAATAAGAATGTTATTAGGCATCCTGTTATGCCCTAAAAATAGGGGCAGCAATAATGAAACACCACAAGGGTGCGTAAAATGCCTGAAGCAAGGGCAATAACAATGAAAGGAGTTTTATCATGATTTATTCACATGAGGTTGAGAAGATGTGCGCCGTAGCTCAGGGCGTAAACCATGGCGCCGCTCCCATTCCCGAAGAGGCCAAGTGGGTAAAGGCAAAGGAGATCAAAGACATTTCCGGCTTAACCCACGGAATCGGCTGGTGCGCGCCTCAGCAGGGCGCCTGCAAGCTGACGCTGAATGTAAAGGAGGGCGTGATCCAGGAGGCGCTGGTGGAGACAATCGGATGCTCCGGCATGACCCATTCCGCGGCTATGGCTTCGGAGATTCTGCCGGGCCGCACGCTGTTGGAGGCGCTGAATACCGACCTGGTATGCGACGCGATCAACACGGCCATGAGAGAGCTGTTTTTACAGATCGTGTACGGCCGTACGCAGAGCGCTTTCTCTGAGGATGGCCTGCCGATCGGCGCGGGCTTGGAGGATTTGGGCAAGGGCCTGCGTTCTCAGGTTGGTACGATGTACGGCACATTGAAGAAAGGCCCTCGCTATCTGGAGATGGCCGAAGGCTATGTGACAGGGATTGCTCTGGATGCCGACGATCAGATTATCGGTTATCAGTTCGTATCCTTAGGCAAGATGACCGACTTCATCAAGAAGGGCGACGATCCCAACACGGCTTGGGAGAAGGCCAAGGGTCAGTATGGCCGCGTAGCAGATGCTGTCAAGATCGTGGATCCCCGGGTGGAATAAGGAGGACTGAGAAATGGCTTTATTTGAATCGTATGAGAGAAGAATTGATAAAATCAATGGTGTTCTGAACGGCTATGGGATCGCTTCGATTGAGGAAGCGGAGAAGATCACCAAGGATGCCGGCCTGGATGTCTATCATATGGTAGAGAAGATTCAGCCGATTTGTTTTGAGAACGCGAAGTGGGCCTACACGGTCGGCGCCGCGATCGCGATCAAGAAGGATTGCCGCAAGGCGGCGGATGCCGCGGCCGCGATCGGCGAGGGCCTGCAGGCATTCTGCATTCCCGGCTCCGTAGCCGACCAGCGCAAGGTTGGCTTAGGCCATGGCAACCTGGGCAAGATGCTGTTAGAGGAGTCCACGGACTGCTTCTGCTTCCTGGCCGGCCATG
>CANSWW010000113.1 GCA_947650845.1 uncultured Lachnospiraceae bacterium | reverse complement strand
AAGCCATCTGCCCGCCGTATTACAGCCTGGAATACATGAAAAACGACGTGCTGACTCTGTCCGGCAAAGTCTGGGATTATTTTTCGAACTGGATGGAACGGGTGCCTTTTTCCGCCCTCTCTATCCGCTGGAATAAAGATCTCATCCTGCAGGGGCAAACCGACTTTATCGCTTCCCTCTGTGTTCCGGAGGAATACGCGCATGAGCTGAACTACTACCTGGGGCCTCCCGTCGTCTATTTTCCGGCCCGCCCCTGCGTGTATACCCTTTCCAGCGAGGATCAGAATCGCTTTGACGCGCCGCAGTCGTTTGAATTTATTCTCGACTACTGCCGGGAGCAGGGCCTCACACCGGCGGACGACCCGTACTGCCGTACCTTTCTATCCTATGACAAGGGCGGCAACTACACCCGCTTTCGGCAGATCTGGCTGCCGGTTACATAAAAAAGAGGTTTTTTTAACAACCCCATTGACTTTACACCTGGTTGAGACTGTATACTCTTCCCTGGCGGCACCAAATGCTGCCAGGGAATTTTTATCGGCTGCAGCGATATCTCCCCGCATCATTGTATTTACAGGAGGTAATTGAAACATGAAAAAGAAGTTTCTCGCACTGTTGCTGGCTGCCGGCATGACGCTTTCTCTCGCGGCCTGCTCCGGGACGCCCGAGGCGACCACGCAGGCTCCGGATACGACTCCGGCCGCTGCTACGGCAGCGGAATCGACGACGGCGTCGGCTGCTCCCGAGACAACCGAGCCGGCGCCGGCCGGAATGACCGACGGCGTCTATGAGGCGACCGTCACCGGACACAACGCACCGATCACCTTTTCCGTCACCGTGCAGGATAACAAGCTGACCGCCATTGACGCTGCGGTTGAGGATGAAACCATTGGCGTAGGCAAGGTCGCCCTTGCGCGTATGAGCCAGAGCATCCTCGATGCGCAGTCCCTGAGCGTGGACACGATCACCGGCGCTTCCATCACCAGCCGGGCCGTCGTTTCCGCGGTTGAACAGTGCTTAACCGAAGCCGGCGCGGATCTGGACGCCTGGACCGCTCCCCTGGAAAAAGAGCCGGCCACGGGCGCTTCGTATGAGACCGACGTCGTTGTCGTCGGCGCCGGGGGAGCCGGCCTTGCCGCCGCAATCTCCGCCGAGCAAAACGGCGCGGACGTGATCGTCGTAGAAAAGCTGGGCATCTTAGGCGGTTCGACCAACGTATCCGAGGGCGCATTAAACGCCGTGGACGAAAAGCGTCAGTCGGCCCAGGATATCGAAGATTCGATCGAAAAGTTCTATACGCAGACCCTGGAGGGCGGCCATAATGTCGGAACCCCGGAGCTGGTGCATGTCTTAACGGACAACGCGTACGGCGCCGTGGAATGGCTTGAGTCCCTGGGCGTTTCCTTCAAGGACGAGGTCGGCACCGCGACCGGCGCTCTCTGGCAGCGCAGCCACTATCCGTCCACGCCCTCCGGCAACAGCTACATCCGTGTGTTTGCCGACTACATCGACAAGTCTGATAAGCTGACCGTGCTGACCGATACGCAGGCCACGGAAATCCTCATGGAGGACGGCCGGGCAGCCGGTATCGTGGCGACCGGACGGGATGGCGAAACCGTCACGATCCATGCCGCAAACGGCGTGATCCTTGCCACCGGCGGATTTGGCGCCAATATCGAAATGCGCCAGGAATACAACACGGGCGTATGGTCGCATGTAAGTCTGGATTCCTCCATTGGCTGCACCAACATGTACTTAAGCGCCCAGGGCGAAGGCATTAAAATGGCGACGGCCGTCGGCGCCCAGGTCACCGGGATGTCCGATATCCAGCTGCATCCCTGCGGCACTCCTGGCAACGGCCTGATGAACAACATCCGCACCAGCGGACGCAACCGTATTTTTGTCAACCAGGAGGGCAACCGCTTTGTCAACGAAGGCGCGGCCCGCGACGTTTTGGCCCAGGCCATTTTTGACCAGCAGGATTCCACCTACTGGATTGTCGTCAACTCCGTGCGCTATCCTGACCGCGAATGGGTGGACGCTAACGGCGCGACGATCGCCAACATGGTTGCCCAGGGCAGCGTCATCGAAGCCGACACTCTGGAAGAGCTGGCCGAAAAGACCGGCATGAACTACGACAACCTGCAGGCTGCCATTGACAATTACAATGCCGTTGTCCGCGGCGAGGCCGAGGATGAGCTGGGCTTTGAGGCCAACAACCAGGCCGACGTCGAGCTGACCGAAGGCCCCTGGTACGCCTGCAAGAAGGTTCCCACGGTCCATCACACGATGGGCGGCTTAAAGATCAATGAAAACGCCGAGGTGTTAAACACCGAGGACGAGGTCATTGAGGGCCTGTACGCCTGCGGCGAAGTGACCGGCGGTATCCATGGCTCCAACCGCCTGGGCGGCAACGCGATCGCCGACTGCATGGTATTCGGACGCATCGCCGGCGAAAACGCCGCCAAGCATCAATAAAAAAGGCCCTCACGGGCAAGCCGGATTCACAGCAGGAGCCGTTTTACAACGGCTCCTGTTTTATCCCTCTATTCCTGTCGGCGAATCCAGCGCCCCATGCAGTTTAAAAGCAGCTCCACATCCAAGGGCTTGGTAAGGTGCTCGTTCATCCCCACTTCCCGGCTGGTCCGCATATCCTCCGTAAAGGCATTGGCCGACATCGCGACAATCGGAATCGTCGCCGCATCGGGCCGCGCCAAGGCGCGAATGGTCCGCGTTGCCTCATATCCGTCCATGACCGGCATCTGAATATCCATAAAAATCAGGTCGAAGTGTCCGGCTTCTGTTTCTTCAAAACGTTTCACCGCTTCCGCGCCGTTCTCCACACTCTCGATCTCCACTCCCGTACCGCCGATGATTTCCTCGGCGATCTCCCGGTTGAGCTCGTTATCCTCGACTAACAGGATGCGACAGCCCTCAAACGGCGTCTCCGAAACGCTGTCCAGCCATGAATCATTTTCTTCAGACTGCCCGGGCTGTGCCGTCTCGCCTGCCTGCTTGAGCAGCAGGGTGACCGTAAAGCAGGAGCCCTCTCCCGGGCGGCTCTTTACATGAATGCTCCCATTCATCAGGCGGACAATGTTCTGCGCGATCGTCATGCCCAGGCCCGTGCCCTCAATCTTACTGACGCGCGAATCCTCCGCCCGGCTGAAGGGTTCGAAGATCGTCCGGATAAACTCTTCCTCCATGCCGATGCCGTTGTCGGAACAGACGAACTCATAGCATCCATAGCCCTGCTCCCCGGATTCCCGCTCCGTCACGCGCAGCTCCAGCCTTCCGCCGGCCGGCGTGTACTTAATGCTGTTTCCCAAAATATTTACAAACACCTGCTGCAGCCGCATCCGGTCGCCCAGCACCTGCTCTTTGCTCACCTCCAGCGGATAGATCCGCAGCGTATGCTGCTTTTCCTGTATGGAAGGACGCAGCATCGTCTCCAGGTTCTCGATCAGCTCGGACAGACTAAACGGCTCCTCCAATAGATCCACTTTCCCTGATTCAATCTTACTCATATCCAGCACCTCGTTAATCAGCGACAGCAGGTGCTGGCTGGCAATGGTTATCTTATTCAAGCAGTCCCATATCCGTTTCGGCTCCTCTAAATGCGCGCCGGCAATCATCGTCATACCGATAATCCCGTTGAGCGGTGTGCGGATATCGTGGCTCATCCGCGACATGAATTCGCTCTTCGAGGCATTGGCATGATTCGCCGCCTTGCAGGCCTCCTTCAGGGCTTTCTGCTCTTGCTCCTCCTTGCGCCGGTTCTCCGTGACGTCCTGCGTCACAAATACGACGGTCCTCGGCTCCCCTTCCACCGCCTGTGCCAAAACGGCCGAGGCCCGGAACCAGCCGTATTCGCCGTCCCCCTCGCCCGCCGCTGTCCCCTGCGAGGATCCCTCGCCCGCCGCTTCCCCGCCGGACACATTCTGCGGCCACCGCCAGCGGTATTCCACAACCACATATGGCTTCGCCGAAAGCTCGCGGCGAAGGTTTTCAGGCGCCAGCGTCCGCAGATATTCCCGGCGGTCCTCCGGATGCACATACGCCTGCGAATAGTACCGGATGGCCTGCGAATAACTCATCTGCTGCTCGGGGACCTCGCCGACATGGTCTAACTGCGTAATCTTACGATACTCGTCGGTCTGCAGGTCAATATAATATGCGCTGGAAAACATGCTGCTGAGGCTGCCGATGATATCGACTTTCTCCTGCGCCGCCCGCAGCCCCTCCTCCTCGCGCTGTTTTTCTTTCGTAATATCGCGTCCGAGGATATTGACCAAAACCCGCTCGCCCTGCCGCACATAGAGCACATGCTCCTCAAGCCATTGCTCCTCGCCGCCCCGTACCCGGTACTGGCATCTCTCCTCCCGGAAATCCTCGACTGCCTCGGCCTGACGCCGCAGATGGGAGAGCGACAAGACCGCCCGTACGGCTGCCACGTCCTGCGGATGGACATGGGTTTCCAGCGCGCGTTCGATATGAAGGCCATAATCGCCCTTCCTCGTTTTTTCCCCTCCCTTGCTCCCGTTTAAGTCAATCCGCTCGCAGCTCCCGGTTTCCAGGTCAATACGGTTCATCACACCGTACTGAGAGCGCACAATGGCCGCCAGCTGCATATCGTGCTGTGTATGTTCGATTTCGCGGCGCATCCGCTCATCCACATCCTGCAGCGCCAACACCGCATAGCTCTTGCTCTTGCTTTCTTCCCCCATATGGGCGGTTACCGATATATAACCGTAACGATTCTCCAGACGTCGCTGGCAGAACAGCTCGATCTTTTTTTCACCGTCGTCACGCGCCTGCCGTAAGGCCCCAAGCCCGAAACGCTGCGTAAATTCATTTTGATAGGCTTCATGCAGGCGCGGCCGAATGCGGGCATCAATGTATTCGTCCCACAAAAGGCGCTCCGGCCGCATATCCATCCGCAGCTCTCCGTCCGCCCGCAGTGCCGCCACCGTGCCGCTGTGCAGATCAATCATAAAAATGCAGTAATTCTGCTCTCCTAACGAACGGATAATCTCCTGGCTGCGGATATTGATATCCTCCCGCTCCAGGCCCTCGCGGTATATATCGTGCACGTCCCTGGTATAGATCATCACCGACTGATTTTCATTTGTATAGTCAAAACTCGGCACAATCTCCATGATATTCCAGCGGAACTGATCTCCGGACAAACGCCGGTACGTACAGGTCAAAGTTCTCCGCTCCGTGCGAAGCGCCTGCCGCAGATGAGAAAGCTCCATAAAGCCCACAAAGCGCTCCACATCGTCCTCATATACCTTCCCCGACTTTGCAAATTCCGCCAGCCAGGCAGAGAGCTGCCCGACTGTCCGGCCGCCCGTTTCTTCGGGAAAGGCCGTCTTAACGATATCATAGCGATCCTTCGTCAAATTTGCCCGCAAAATTTTGTGGTACGTAAAGCTGGCCGCTTCCATGTGCGGCGTCACCGTAATCACAAAGGCCGGGATATCGTCTCCCCATAAAATCCGCGTCGCCACCGTATCTACGACCCGCCCAAAAGGCGTGTCAAATTTGATCGAGCGGCTCTCCTGGCGTTCGCCGATCGTCAGCAGAGGGCAGGCGTCGCAGGAGCCTGTCCACACTTCATGGCAAACCATGCCCTCTCGAATGTATGGCATCACCTCCTGTATGTGCTTATTGTGATACAAAATCCGATGATCGTCCTCCCGTATCACATATACGCCGGTCATCTGCATGGCATCTAAAATTTTCTCGTAATTTCTGATATCCATGGCCTTTCTCTCCTATATATTCTCTGTTGCTCTATCTGATACAATTCCGGGCTTTGCCGTCGAGGCGGCAGCTTCTTTCGCTCGCTCTTTGCTTTCTTCTATCAACACGGCCTGCGTTTCCATCGGCGCTTCGCTTTCCGTCGGCAATGATATCTGCTCTCCCACCGGCGTCTCCGCTTCCTTCCTGACGCGTCCGGCCAAACGGCCCCTCCATTCCTGCCATCGCTCCCGGCGGGCGGCCGCCGCCGCTTTTTGATTTTCCTTCCGGATCACGGTTTCCTCTTCTTTTTCGCGCTGGCGGCGGCTTTTGCGCGCCTCCTTCCCCGCTATTTTCTCTATCTCGCCGATCTGCCCGCGGGCACTGCGCGCTCGCCGGCGTTCCTTGCGATAGGGATTATACAAGAAATAGGAAAATGTCCCCAGCACAGTCAAGGCCAGCGCTCCCATCGACACATAAGGGAGGAACTGCTCGTATTGCGCATACCCCAGCTCATAAAGCACAAACATTACCAGCATCAACGGGAATAAAAACAAGTATAACAGCCGGCACAATATATCCAGACACAAAATCCGTTTCTTCTCCTGTGCCAGCAGCGCTCCTTCCAGCGCCGTACCGGCCAGCATCAGAAGGGTAATCGGCTCGCCAAATCCATGCAGCAGGCCGCACAGCACGACCAGGCCCGCCGAAAGCAGAAACAGCGCTGCCGCACAGCCCCGGTAATACGCATTCCTGTATTCCCGCATCCCCATAAGCATGTCTGCGCTGATCCCATGCAGGGCATATACCTGCTGCTCCATGCTCTCCTTCAGCTCCTGATTATAATAGCGCGTCTCGGCTGTCCGTTCCATGTTCTCGTCCAGGGAACCCTGCAGTCCGTCAATCACACGCTGTTCTTTCAGAAGCTGCTCGAGCAGCCGCTCCTCTGTCTGGCGCCTTTTTGACAGCTGCTCCTGCATATACAGGGTTTTCTGCACCCGCACGCTCTCACGCAATATCTTGTCCTGGGAGCGTCCCTCGTTTTCTCTTTCGTCCTCCATGCTTCTCGCTCCTTACTCCGCTTTGACTGTTAGAACCATTATGACACACATTTCCGTTTGATACAATCCTTTTTTGCCCGCCGCAACTTCCGGTTGCGCGTTTGACGCGATTTTCCAACTAACGTCTGTAGAATTTTACTACTTTGTTTGCTATACTGTTCTCAAAACAGAAACAAGAGCAATCTAATGAAGGGAGAGACACTCATGACCTTTGCCGAAAAAATCCAAAAGCTCCGCAAAGAACGCAGCCTGTCGCAGGATCAGCTGGCCGCCACTCTCGACGTTTCCCGGCAGTCGATTTCCAAATGGGAGCTCGGCGACGATATGCCTAAGGTAGACAAAATCCTGCTTCTCAGCGGCTTTTTCGGCGTCTCCACCGACTATTTGCTGCACGATGACTGGCAGGATGAGACAGGCTGCTTCCATATTGATGTAAAGCAGCCGGAAGGCCCTGCCGATCCCGACCTTACCAGCGCAGATTCGCTAAACAGTGACGTTTCAGCTGTTGCTATCAATCCTATAGAAGATGCTGTCGCAGGACTTCAGATCCACGATTCAGGCGATACCGTAAAAAAAGAACGGATGCGAATAGGGCTGCTCGCTCTCGGCCTATACTTTCTTGCGCTTGCCTTTTACTGTATGGATTGCGGCGAAGGCATACATGCATTCTTTCTTCTCCTGCTCCTCCATGTTCGTCTCCTTCTCCGAATCGGGATATGGGTTGTCCTCCCTGTCGGAGTCTTTTTATATCTCCTTTCCCGGATAAACCGCCCCTGATTTACGCGCATATCTTGGAGCTTCTCACAAGACAGCGCCCAAAGTGAAAACAGGACAGCCCAAAATCCCTTTACGCTGTCCTGTCTCCACCTTTCGCCTATGCTTTACAATCGCTTCTTAACGAATCACAGCACATGCGCATCTTCCGGCTTGAAATCAAGCCAAACCTTCTCTCCCACATTATAAATCTTTTTGTGCTTAGGATTAAATTCCGTAATCTTCACCAGCGTATCCCCGACCATCACATGATAATTCTGGTAGGAGCCCATGAAGCAGGACAACACGACCTTGCACGGAAGCACGCCGCTCTCGGCCACCACCGCCGCCTCGGGGCGCAGCACCAGCGTACAATCCTTGCCCTCTGCCAGGCTCCCGGCCCCCGCCATCGTGAGCTTCTGGCCCTGGATCTCCAGCACGCCGTCCTCCCCCCGCTTTTCCACCAGCTTCCCCTTCAGGAAATTGGCCTCGCCGATGAAATCCGCCACAAACTCATCGACCGGATGATAATAGATTTCCTGCGGCGTGCCCACCTGGGCCACCACGCCCTTGTTCATGACGATGATCTGGTCGGACAGGCTCATGGCCTCCGATTGGTCATGCGTCACATAGATTGCCGTGATACCGACCTCCTGCTGGATGCGGCGGATCTCGGTACGCATGTTGACGCGCAGCTTGGCATCTAAGTTGGACAGCGGCTCGTCAAAAAGCAGGACCGACGGCTCGATGACCAGTGCCCGCGCCAGTGCCACGCGCTGCTGCTGGCCGCCGGAAAGCTGGTTGGTCATGCGGCTCTCCATACCGGTCATTTCCACCAGGTCAAGGATGCGCAGGACACGGTTCTGAATCTCCTCCTTCGGCACCTTGCGCAGCTTCAGGCCATAGGCCACATTGTCAAACACATTGTAATGCGGCAGGAGCGCATAGCTCTGGAACACCATCGCCGTATCACGCTTGTTCGGCGTCAGCTCGTTGATCGGCTCGTCGCCCAGGTAGATCTCCCCCTCGTCCGGGCTCTCAAAGCCGGCGATCATGCGCAGCGTCGTCGTCTTGCCGCAGCCGGAGGGGCCTAAAAGCGTCACAAAGCTGCCCGGTTTAATATCTAAGGAAGTATCCTTCACCGCGTAGAAATCCTTGCCTGTCTTGGGGTCCTGATAGATTTTCGATATATGCTCCAGCCTTACGCCTTTCTTT